>DATLPT010000121.1:0-5182 GCA_035535635.1 Lapillicoccus sp.
CATGACGAGTGGACCATGGGTACCTTCCCGGACCTCGTGTACACGCCGCTCGAAGACATCGCCATCCGTCGTGCGGGGATCTTCGGTGCCCTCGGTGACGTGGAGAACGAGACGCATTGGGCCCGTCGGTTCCTCGAAGCCATCGGCGAATCCGACTCGCCGCTTCTCGCGGCTATCGCCGCGTACCTCGGCCTGCGTCTCACCGCCTCCCCATTCGCGGCGGCAGCGGGCGATCTCGTTCCGATGGCCCAGCGCGCCTTGACGTTTGCCTGCGATCGGCTGTCGCCGTCCTGGGACTACACCTGGCACGCGGCGTACCTCAGCTATGCCCGGGCGTATGCGGCTCGGCTGGAGGGGCGCCCGGCGCTCGACGAGTGGGGTCAGGGCGTACAGCGGGCGGCCGGCATCGGCGCCTACGTCGCCCTGCAGCCGCGGCTCGAGCTCGCCGCCGAATACCTCAGGGTCGGTGACCGGGCCACCGGCAAGGAGCAGCTGGTCTCGGTCTGGGACGACGCCCGGGCCATGGGCGCGGGCTGGTACGAACGGCAGGCGGCCTCGCTGGCCACGCGGAACCGGGTGCCCTTGCCTGGCGAGGACGAGGCGGCAGGGCCACTGCACCGGCTGACGCCGCGGGAACGGGAGGTACTGAGCCTGCTCGCCAACGGTGCGACCGACAAGGACATCGCCACCACCTTGGTGATCAGCCCACGGACGGTGAGCATCCATGTCGGCAGCATCCTGGCGAAGCTGCAGGTGTCCAACCGCGGCGCGGCTGCCAAGCTGGCGCGCGACCTCGGCCTTGACGCGCCCGGCGGCTGAACGGGCCTGAGCGTATCTAGGCATGGCGGACGGGCCTCCTGCGCTGCATGAGCACCGTCGCCACGCGCCGAGACACCGTCGAGCCGGCCCTGGCCGCCGGCGTCTGGGAGGTCGACCGCCGGCGGTCAACGGTCGTGTTCGCCGGCCGGCACCTGCTCGGCACTATCACGGGTCAGGTGCCGGACGTGTCGGGAACGCTGGTCGTCGGCGAGGACGCGGCGAACTCGGTCGAGATCGACCTCGGGCTGCACTCGGCCGACTTCGGCTCGCAGCTGTGGAACGACATGGTGCGGGGGCACGATCTCCTGGGCGCGGCGACCCATCCCGTCGCGCGGTACGCCAGCCGGAGTGTGCGCCTCGCCGGCCCTTCGGTGTTGGTGGAGGGCGCGCTCGACCTGAACGGCAACCGTGGCGACCTGCCGCTGAACGTGCGGCACGAGCCGCTCGGGCGGTCCGCGGCCCGATTCACGACGACCGCCGTCCTGGACCGACGTGCCTTCGGGCTCCGTTGGGACCTCGCGGCGGTCGGATCGGACCGGTTGATCGCCCGTGAGGTCCGCCTCGAGATCGAGCTGGTCGCGGAGCGGGTGGGCTGACCGGGTCGCGTCGACAGCCACCGTCTACGCCAACCGGTGGGCCGCGGCGCGAATGAGAACGACCGCCCACGTGCGGTAGGGCTTCCAGCGGTCGGCGAACGACGCATACTCCTCGTCGGTCATCGGGCGGGAGATGCCATACAGGTCGTGGACCGTCTGGCGGCTGCGGGCCTCGTCGGTCGGGAGCACGTCGGCGAAGCCGCAGGCGCGGACGACGATGAGCGCGCTGTAAAAAGGGCCGATCCCGGGCAGCTCCTGGACCGCTTGCATGGCCGCGTCCGGGCCGAGGCCGACGAGGCGGTCGACGTCGAGGTCGCCGGCCGCAGCAGCCTCGGCAATCGCGTGGAGGCGGGGTATGCGGTCGGCCGGCAGGCCGGGCAGCTCGGTGAGCGACGCCAGCGCGCTCGGGGGCGGCAGCGCGGTCACGGTCTGACCGGCGAGCTCGAAGCTCTCACCGTGAGCCGCGTTGAGCGTCGCCCGCAGCCGGATGCCCTGCGGGCGAGCCCGGCGGGCGCTGATGACGGACCAGACCGCGGCCTCGTAGGGGGAGTAGAAGAGGGCTGGTCTGAGGCCGGGCGCCGCCGCTTGCAGCGCACCGATGACCGGATCGCGCCGTCCTAGCGCGGCGAACCCCTCGCCGTCGTGGTCACAGGACAACACCCGGGCGACCTGCCGCGCGACCGCGTCAGGGTCGGCCTCGCCGAGGACGGTCACGTCGAGTTCGTCGCCGCGCTGCTGGACCTCGACACCGGCCGCGCTCTCCAGGTCGCCATCGACCCGGAAGGCCATGCGCATCACGCCGTCGAAGTCGCGCTCGGCCCGATGCCCGAAGCCGAAGAGGGCCAGCTCCTCCAAGGAGAAGGGTCCTCGGGTGGGGATGGTCCGCATCGCGGTCGTGGCCTTCGTCATCCCCTGATGGTCGCGCGCCACACCGACAGGGCAGGCGGCTCAGCCGACCGCGTTGCGGAGGGCCCACGGCGCGAGGATCGCGTGGACCGCGCGGCTCGCCGGCACCTCCAGCCCGAACCGCTCTGCCCGGCGGACCACCGAGCCGTGCAGGGCGTCGAGCTCCATCCGACGTCCCGTTATGAGGTCGTGGTACAGCGACGAGTAGGAGTCAGCCGCCAGCCCGGTTGCGAAGTGCATCTGCCGCTCGACGACGTCCTCCGCCAAGGCGACTCCCTCGAGCCGGGCCAGCTGCACAACCTCGGTGACGATCTCGCGGAACATCTTCCACGCCGGTGGTGCCTCTCGAATGTCGCCCAACGGCAGCCGGACGGATGCCGTCATGCCGGCCGTCGCGCAGATGAAGGCGAACTTCGTCCACAGCACCGCACCGATGTCCGGCGCGATGTCGGCGTCGATGCCTGCGTCGTGGCAGGCGGCCAGCAGCCGCTCGACCCGGTCGCTGCGCCGGTTGTCCCGCTCGCCGAAGACAATCCGTGCGGGTCCGCCGGTATGCGTGACGACCCCGGGCTCGGTGATGGTCGAGAAGATGAACGCCGCGCCTCCGACGACGTGCTCAGCGCCGACCACGGCGGCGAGCTGGTCCTCGTTGTCGACGCCGTTTTGCAGCGACACGACGGCGGTGTCCGCCCCGATCACGGGGGCCAGCCCGGCCGCCGCCGACTCCGTGTCGAACGCCTTGACACAGAACAGCACGACGTCGCACGGACCGAAGGCGCTCGCGCCCTCGGCCACCGGCACGTCGACGGAGAAGTCCCCCTTGACGCTGCGCACCCGCAAGCCCTGCTCGCGAAGCGCAGCCAGGTGCGGCCCGCGCGCCACCATTGCGACCTCGTGCCCTGCGGTCGCCAGCCGCCCGCCGAAGTAGCCGCCGACGCCTCCCGCCCCGATCACGACCACCTTCATGCCGCCGAACGGTAGACCTTCGTCGGCGTCAGGCGCCGGAGCTAGGGTCCAGACCATGAGAGCAGAGGGCACCTTCACCGTCGACTCCTTCGTCCCCGCCTCGGTCGCGCCGCCGCCAGCGGCGATCGAGGTCGGCCTCCCGGTCGGGACCGCGGTGATGGAGAAGGTCTACGAGGGCGATGTGTCCGGGCGGTCGGCGACGATCTTCACCTCAGCGTTCGACATGGGAAAGAGTGTCGGCACGTACGTCGCACTGGAGACCTTCGAGGGTCGGCTCGGTGAGCGCTCCGGCGCATTCGCCTACGTGCACTCGGCCACGACGACTGGCTATGGTCGGCGCGACGAGCTGTTCGTCATCGTCCCGAGCAGCGGGGTCGGCGAGCTGGCCGGCATCTCGGGCGGCGGCGGGATGACGGTCGACCCGGACGACACCCACCGAGTCTGGTTCGACTTCGACCTGGGCTGAGTCTCCGCCAACCAGCGCCGCTCGAGCGGAGCAAAGTTGCCGCTATCACGTCAACTTCCCTCCACCCGGAGGTAGCCCGTCTCAGTCGCCCCGCACCTCCTGGTACCGCGCCAACGACTCCTTGCGTTCGGTGTCGTGGTCGACGATCGGCTTCGGATAGGCGTCCGGCGGATCATCCAGCGTCCACGGCTCGTGCACCGCACTCCCCGGCACCGACGCCAGCTCCGGGAGGTAGCGCCTCACGTAGTCGCCGTCCGGGTCGAACTTCCTCCCCTGCAGGACGGGGTTGAAGATGCGGAAGAACGGCGCCGGATCGGTCCCCGTGCCGGCCACCCACTGCCAGCCGTGCTGGTTGTTGGCGAGGTCGCCGTCGATCAGGTAGTCCATGAAGTGCTGGGCCCCGAACGTCCACTCGATGTGCAGGTCCTTGACGAGGAAGGACGCCGCGATCATCCGCAGCCGGTTGTGCATCCAGCCGATCGCGAGCAGCTGCCGCATCCCGGCGTCGACGATGGGGTAGCCGGTCCGGCCATCCTTCCACGCCTCGAAGCGCTCGTCCGCGGTCTTACCGGTCTCGAACCTCATCCGCTGCATCTGCGGCTGGAAGTAGCCGTAAGCGCTCTCGGGCCAGAAGTGCAGGACCTGCGCGCAGAAGTCGCGCCAACAGATCTGCCGCCGGTATGCCTCGCCGCCCTTCCCGAGATCAGCCAGCATCGTCCGGGGGTGGATGGTCCCGAAGTGCAGGTGCACGGACATGTGTGACGTGCGGTCCAGGTCGGGGCGGTTGCGGTCCCGGCTGTAGCGCGCGACCCACTCCGCACGGAAGGCCCGCCACATGGCAAGGGCCGCGGCCTCCCCGGCGTCCGGCAGATCGGCCGTGATGGCGGGGTCCTCCGGGATGTCGAGGCCGTCCACCGGGTGCCAGGTCATCCGGCTCGGGTTGGACGACGACGGCGTGTGCCAGCCCCGCCGCATCCACTCCCGGTAGAAGGGGCTGAATACCTTGAACGGCTCGCCGTCCTGCTTCGTGACGAAGCCCGGCGACATCGCATACGGGCTGCCGGTGCGGACCAGTGGCACGTCCGAACCGACCTCACCGAGCGCCTTCTCGACCCGCTCGTCCCGGCGCTTGCCATAAGGGGCGAAGTCCACGCTGATGTGGACCTCACTGGCGCCGATCTCGGTGGCGACCTGAGGAACCACGGTCTGGGGCTTGCCGCGCCGGACGGTCAACCGGCCGCCGTGCGATCGTAGGTCCTCGTCGAGGGCGCGGAGGGTGCGGAAGAGCATTGCCGTGCGGGGGCCCTTGTCGCGCTCGAGGAGGACGTCGTCGAGGACGAACAGGGCGGTGACCGGGCCTTTCTTCGCCGCGGCGTGCAGTGCCGGGTGGTCGCGCAGGCGCAGGTCCCGGCGGAACCACATGACCGTC
>DATLPT010000122.1:0-3901 GCA_035535635.1 Lapillicoccus sp.
CGGGCGGCCGCTCCCCGCGGACGTCGACCAGCGCTAGGTCACCCCACGAAGTTCTCCCCCAACGCTCTTCGCTTCGCTCTGAACGTTGCGGGGACCCCGCGCTCCGCTCCGATCCTTCGCGGGGACCCCGACTGCCGGCACACGCGTCGCTACGCTGGCGCGCGTGAGTGGGGGGACACCATCCGGCCGCCCGAGGCCGGATATCGCGATCGGTGCGATGGGCCGGTCCGCGACCGCGGAGGCGGCCGGCCAGTCGGTCGAACGGCTCGCCTTCTTCTCGGACGCCGTCGTGGCGATCGCCATGACGCTGCTGGCCCTCGATCTCCCGGTGCCCGATGCCGACTCGGCTTCTGGGCTGGGCGAATTCGTTGCCGACCACTTCGGCGAGTACCTCGCCTTTCTGATCAGCTTCTTCGTCATCGCCCAGTACTGGCGCGGTCACCACCGCGTGTACCGGTACGTCACCGACGCACCACCGCGCCTCGTCTCGCTCAACATCCTCTGGCTCCTGACGGTCGTCGTCACGCCGTTTGCGACGCGGGTCATCTACGGCGGTGAGGACATCTCGCACAGCGACTTCCCGTGGCGGTTCGGTTTCTACGCACTGGTCCAGGCGTGTGCGGCGCTGACCTTCTTCCTGGCCCAGCGTTACCTCGAACGAGAGGGGCTGCTCGCACCGGAGACCCCGCCGGGCCTGCTGCAGCGGGGGCGGACCCGCAACCTCGTGCTCATGGGCCTCTTCGGGGTCTCCATTCCCCTCGCTTTTGTGATTCACGGGTGGGCGTTCGTCGCCTGGAGCCTCATCCCTGTCGTCATGGCCGCCGTTACGAGGGTGGTCCGGCGCCGACACCCCGAGGCCAGGTGAGCGGCGCTGGCCGGCATCGACCTGCATACCCACTCGACGGCGAGTGACGGCACGGAGGCGCCAGCCGACGTGGTCGGGGCCGCGCGCCGGGCCGGCCTTGACGTCGTCGCGCTGACCGACCACGACACGGCGCACGGGTGGGACGAAGCCGCTGAGGCGGCCACCCAGCACGGCGTCGCCCTGGTCCGCGGCATCGAGATCTCCTGCTCGCGCTACGGCCGGTCGATCCACCTGCTCGGGTACCTCGTCGACCCGGACCACCCTCGGCTCGCCGGGGAGATCGGCCACGCTCGTGAGGCGCGGGTCAGCCGGTTGCGCCGGATGGTCGAGCGGATGGCCGTCGACGGCATCCCCATCTCGTATGCGGACGTCGTCGCCCAGGTGCCTCCGGGGGCGACCGAGGGCCGCCCCCACATCGCCGACGCGTTGGTGGCCAACGGGACGGTGCAGACCCGTGACGAGGCGTTCCTCCGCTGGCTCGGTAACGACAGCCCCTACTACGTGCGCCACTACGCCCCCGACCCGGTCGACGCAGTCCGACTGGTGGTCGAGGCGGGCGGCGTCGCCGTCCAGGCCCACCCGTTCGGGCGCGGCCGAGGTGCCGGCGCCGGTGACGCGGTGATCGAGGAGATGGTGGCGGTGGGGCTGTCCGGTCTCGAGGTGGACCACCGCGACCACGACGAGGCGGCGCGCGCGCACGGCCGTGAGCTGGCTGCGCGGTTCGGCCTCCTCGTCACCGGGTCCAGCGACTACCACGGCGCCGGCAAGGAGAACCGGCTCGGCGAGAACACCACGGCCACTGAGGTGCTGGCCGAGATCGAGGCCCGCTCCAGTGGAGTGATTCCGGTGCTGCGGTGAACCGGCATGACTGAGAGCCTCTCCGCCTCGGTGACCCTCTTCATCTCCACGCTCATCACCCTCATCGTCATCATGGACCCACCGGGCGCGGTGCCGATCTTCCTCGCGCTCACCGCGCGAATGACGTCGGGCGAGCGGTCTGCAGCAGCCCGGCGGGCCTCACTCGTCGCGTTCGGCGTCATCGCGCTCTTTGCCCTGTTCGGGCAACGCATCCTCGACTACCTCCACGTCTCGATCGCCGCCCTGCAGGGTGCCGGGGGCCTGCTCCTGCTCCTCGTCGCCCTGCAGCTGCTCACCGGCCAGGAGTCGGACGCCATGGCCGACGCCGGGGTCAACGTCGCCATGGTCCCGTTGGGCACGCCCCTCCTCGCGGGCCCTGGGGCCATCGTGGCGATGATGCTCGCGGTCCAGCAGGCGGGCGCCGGGCCAGGAGTGCCTGGATACATCGCCGTGGGTCTCGCGCTGCTGGGGACGATGCTCGTCGTGTACCTCTTCCTCCGTTTCGCGACGGTCGTTCGCCGGGTCCTCGGCGAGTCCGGCACCGTCCTGGCCACTCGCATCGCCGGCCTTCTGCTCTCGGCGATCGCCGTGCAGATGGTCGCCAGCGCCGTCCGGTCGTTCGTGACCCAAGAAGTTTGAGGCCCGGACCCTGACGACAACGTAACTTGGTGCAGCTGATCTCCCAGGCCCGGGTAGCTCTGGACATCCTCGAGGCCCAGGCGGTGCACGAGCTGCGGACCACCCTGCCGCAGACCAGCTACGGCGACATCGGCGCGGCGCAAGGCATCAGCAAGCAGGCCAGCCGGATCCGGCACGCGAAGCTCGAGCAGGTGCTCAAGGTGCATCAGCTCGACGGCCATCGGCACAGCCTGTCCAAGGCCGCGGTGAGCGCTCGTCACCGGCGCGCCGCAAGGCCGGCACGCGCAGCACGACGCACCCAGCAGTGAGAACCCGAAAGGACGGAACGTCATGTCACAGCCGCAGCAGGTTCAGCCGCATACCGCCGCCTTCTTCGGGACGGCGCTCCTCTTCCTCGCCATCACCGGCGTCTGGAACTTCGTCAACCTCTGGCTCCTCGACGTCAGCGTGCAGCAACGCTGGACGATGCGGATGAGCATCCTCTGCGCGATGTTCGCCGTCGTCGTGGTCTCCAAGGTCGTCCGCGACCGCGAGGAGGCGAACCGGCCGCCTGCCGGCCAGTACGACCGGCTCTGAGCCACTCGGCGACAGGCTCCCGGCTCTGTGGATCAATGCCGGGGGTCGTCGCCGTGTCTCGGTACGTTTGCGGATATGACGATGCAGGCGCGACAGGGCATGTTCGACGGCATGCCCACGCCGCTGTATGCGGCGTCGCCGAGTCGTCTGCTGGCCTACCTCGAGTGCCCGCGCCGCTACCGGTTCCAGTACCTCGACCGCCCACGGCCGACCGCGCGCCCGCCTCGCGCGCACACGTCGGTCGGCATCGCCACCCACAACGCGCTCCGGGACTGGTGGGACCTGCCTCGTCGCGAGCGGACGGCGGCGGCTGGCGCGGAGCTCTTGCGGAGGGCCTGGATCGAGACCGGGTTCCGCGACGACGAGCAGAGTGCCCGGTGGCGCGTGAAGGTCGGCGGCGAGGTGGAGGCCTACCTCGGCGACGTCGACCCCAACACGCAGCCGCGCGGCATCGAGCGGGTGGTCTCCATGCGCACCGCCAGCCTGGTGCTGACCGGTCGCGTCGACCGGATCGACGAGCGGGAGGGGCCCGACGGGATGGAGCTCGTCGTCGTCGACTACAAGACCAGTCGGCGTCCCTCCACGGTGGAGGAGGCGCGGACCTCCCTGCCCCTGGCCCTGTATGCGGCGGCCGCCTGGCGGATGTTCCGGCGCCGGTGCGTCCGGGTCGAGCTCCACCACGTGCCCACCGGCACGGTGGCGGTGCACACGCATACCGGCGAGTCGGTGGCCCGCAAGCTGGACGAGGCCGACTCGCTCGCCCGCGACGCCCGGGCCGCGGACGCGTCGTTCGCCGACCTCGGCGCCGAGTCGCCGTCCTTCCCACCCCTGCCGTCCGCGCTGTGCGCGTGGTGCGACTACCGTGCGTCGTGTCCGGAGGGACAGCGGATGGGGCCGGAGAAATCCTCCTGGGCAGCCCTCGAAGCCGGTGACGAGAGGCGTGCGCATGGCCAGTCGTACCCC
>DATLPT010000123.1:0-10996 GCA_035535635.1 Lapillicoccus sp.
GCCGACCTCGGCGATCGGGTACCCCAGCGTCTCGAGGCCCTCGACGTCGGCCCAGCCACCCGCATACAAGCCACCGGTCGCCTGGCCGCCGCACTCGATGGCGTGTGCGACGACCGTCGCCATCCCGAGCCGCGGCCAGTCGTCGAAGGACCAGCCGAACTCGTGGACCAGCGGGCCGAGGTAGAGCGCGATGTCGGTGACCCGGCCGCAGACGACGACGTCGGCGCCCCGGTCGAGGGCCTCGACGATCCCCTCGCAGCCCGTGTAGACCGCCGCGTGGGTGAGGCGGTCGCGCACCGTGTCGAGATCGGCACCGGTGTCGAGGTTCCGGAACGAGACGCCCTCCCGGGTGAGGTCGTCGATGCGGTCCTCGATGTCGTCGCCGAGGACGACGGCGATGCGGACCCCGGGGAGGTCGAGCTCGTCGCACAGCCGGCGGATGGCTCGGGCGGCGGCCTGCGGGTTTGCGCCACCGGCGGTGGTGACGACCTTGATCCCCTTCTCCAGACAGCCGCGGAGAGCGCCGCGGAGCAGATCGAGGACGTCGCGGGTGTAGCCGCGCTCGGAGTCGGCGGCGCGCTGCTTCGCCAGGATCGACATGGTCAGCTCGGCCAGGTGGTCGCAGCAGAGGTAGTCGATCTCGCCGCGTTCGACCATGTCGATGGCCGGCCGGACGCTGTCGCCCCAGAAGGCCATGCCCGCCCCCAGCCGGACGACCTTGCCGGTCATGCGGTTGTCAGTCCGAGGAGCCGGGCGAGGTTGTCGCCGAGGATCCCGTCGACCTCCTCCTGGGTCAGCGGAAGGGCCCGGATCGCCGCCATCTCGGCTGCGGGGTCCGCCATCGGCCAGTCCGACCCGTAGACGACACGGTCGGCACCGTGCCGTCGGATGATCGCGACGACGCGCTCGGGGTCGAGCTCGGCCATGGTCGGCGGCCACGACGTCTCAAGCGTGACCCTGGACCCGACGACGTGGTCCTCCGCCTCGTCGAGCCGGTGGTACCCGCCGAAGTGACAGGCGATCAGGGTGAGGTCGGGGAGGGCGTCGGCCAGTTGCCGCAGCAGCTTCGGTGCGCCCCGCTGGTTGGCCGCCTCGTCCTCGCCGGCCCCGACGTGAGTGACGACCGGCATACGCTCCTGCGCCAAGGCCGCGAGGATGTCGTGGACCCGGGGATCGTCGAGCGCGAGGTTCTGGAACAATGGGTGCAGCTTGACCCCGACGATCCCGTTGTCCTGCAACGACGTGACGTTCTCGTCGACACTGAGCTCGGGGTGGACCGTGCCCATCGGGACCAGCCGGTCTCGAGGCACCGTCCCGATGAACTCGTTGGTCCGAGCGACGGTCGACGCCTTGATCCCCACGCCCAGGGCCAGGCCCTTGTCGACGCCGGCCTCGTCCATCGTCCGCAGAAGACCGGAGAGGGTGCCGTCGAACCGCAGCGGCATCCCGGCCGGACGCTGAGCCTGCATGGCCTGCGCGATGTGGTCCGGCCACACGTGCAGGTGGCAGTCAAGAATCATGGCTGATCATGGCCTTGTCTTGCCGTGTGGTCCTTCACCAGCTTCTTGGCCAGCGAGTCGAGAATCACCTCGGTGGACCCTTCGTAGATCCGCATCGGGCGCGCCTCCCGGTAGAGCCGCTCGATCTTGCTCCCGCGCACCAGCCCGAATCGGCCCATCGACTGGACCGACCGGTCGACCACGCGGCTCGCCATCTCGGTCGCGCCCACTTTCGCCATCGACGAGAGATGCAGCGCGCCGAGCGGGTCCCGGGCCGCCGCCGCCGCGGCACGGTAGACGAGCGCCCGCGCCATCTCGATCTCGATCCAGCTGGTCGCGAGCGAGGCGGGTACACCTCCGAGGCGGGCGAGAGGCATACCGAACTGCTCTCGAGTGGTGGTATGCGCGAGCGCCTCGTCCAGGGCGGCCTGGGCCACGCCGACGGCCGCGCCACCGACGGAGACTCGGAAGGTGGCGAGCGTCGAGAGCATCAGCCGAAAGCCGTTGGCCTGCTCCCCGAGCCGGTGGTCGAGCGGGACGCGCACGTCCGCGAAGACGACGTCGCCCAGCACATGGGGAGCGATGATCTGGTGCGGTGCCGTGACGGTCACCCCGGGGGACGAGGCCGGGACCAGCACCAGCGAGTACGCCTCGCCCTCGCGGCACAGGACACTGTAGAAGTCGGCGTCGCCCGCGTTGGTGATGAAGGACTTGTGCCCGTTGACGACGATCTCGTCGCCGTCCATCACGGCCGTCGTCGTGATCGCGCGCAGGTCGGACCCCACGTCGGGCTCGGTGAGTGCGAGCGCGCCGATGGCGTCCAGGCTGGCGACCTTGGGCAGCCACGTGTCGCGCACGGCGTCGGACCCGTGGTGCGACACGACGAAGCTGCCGATGCCTTGCATCGCGAACATGGAGTCCAGGTGGGCGCTTTCGTAGGCCAGCGCCTCACGGACGACCGTCACGGCGAGCGAGTCGACGGTCTCGAACCGGCCGCCGTAGCGCGCCGCGACCACCACGTCGACCAAGCCGGAGGCGGCTAGTCGCTGCCGGACGTCCGGGTCGAACCGGTCCGCCTCGTCGGCGCGGGCCGCGACATCGGCGCAGGCGGCGCCCAGGGCGCGCGCCTCGCGCTGCAGCTCGACGTAGTGAGCCGGGAGCTCGAAGGACGGAGCGTCCGTCACTGCAGCCCCTCAGGCACCCTCTGGTTGAAGGTCCGGCCTAGCAGCTCCGCAGCGATGCGGGTCCGCTGGATCGCGGGCGTGCCGCCGGCGATGGCCCAGCCGTGCGCGTCGCGATGCAGCCGCTCGATGCCGAACTCCTCGCTGTAGCCGTTGCCGCCGTGCAGCTGCATGGCCTGGTCGCTCACCTTCTTGGCCATCTCGTTGGCGAACACCTTGGCGACCGACACCTCGAACGGGACGGGTAGCCCGTTGCCGGCGTTGATGGCGGCCCGGTAGATGAGCAGCCGGGCCGCCTCGACCTGGGTCGCCATGTCGGCGAGGACCATCTGGACGTTCTGGAACTCGATGAGCGGGCGACCGAACTGCCGCCGCTCCTGGACGTAGGCCTTAGTCCGGTCGAGGGACGCCTGCCCGATGGCCAGGCTCATCGTCGCGTTGCCGAGTCGCTCGATGGAGAAGACGCCGAACAGCTGCTTGAAGCCCCCGGCCGCGATGACCAGGTTGTCGGACGGCACCCGCACGTCGTCGAAGTAGAGGTCGGCGCTGGGGATCCCGCGGAATCCCATCAGCTTCTCCGGGGCACCGAAGCTGAGGCCCGGGGTGTCCTTCGGGACGCGAATCGCTCCAATGCCCTTGGCTCCAGGAGCGTCGCTGAGCCGGCAGTAAACGAGGTAGTCGCTCGCGTGGCCGCCGTTGGAGATCCACCGCTTGTTGCCGTTGATGACGTAGTCGTCGCCGTCGAGCCGAGCACGGGTCCGCATGTCGGTCGCAGCCGAGCCCGCCTCGGGCTCGGAGATGCCGATGGCCATCATGATCTCCCCGGTGACGACCTTGGGGAGGATGTCTTTCTTCTGCTGCTCCGTGCCGAAGAACTCGATGACGCGACACGGACCTGTGTTGGCCTCGAAGACCTGGAAGGCCGCGGGTCGGCACTGCTTACCCAGCTCCTCCTGGACGATCAGCGCGTCGAGCAGCGTGCCGCCGTGGCCGCCGTACTCCTCGGGCAGCACCATGCCGAGGAAGCCGAGCTGGGCCAGCCGCTGCACCTCCTCGTCGGGAACCGGGGTGCGGTCACGGTCCCACTCCGCCGCCTTCGGCGCGTACACCTCGCGCGCCACCTCGGCGGCGAGCTCGCGCAGCGAAACCTGCTCCGGTGTCAGTTCGAAACCAGCCAAGGGGGTCCCCCGTTCGTGCGGGAATGACAGTGATGATGGTGACCTATCTATGATCACCATAGTGATAGATTACGGTACGTCAAGAGGTAGCACCATCGCCGAGACGACGGAGAGTCAATGAGTGACCCGGCCGAGCCCAGCGCAGCCGCCCGTCCGACGATCCGCCTCGACGGCAAGGTGGCGGTGGTCACGGGAGGCAACCGCGGCCTGGGTCGGGAGATGGCGCTCGGGTTCGCTCGGGCCGGCGCCGACGTCGTCGTCGCGAGCCGGCACGAGGACGCGTGCGCAGAGTTCGCAGCAGAGCTGCGGGACCGGTTCGGCGGCCGCACCCTGGGTGCAGCCGTGCACGTCGGCCGTTGGGAGACGTTGGACCCGTTCGTCGAGCGCGTCTACGCCGAGATGGGCGCGGTCGACGTGCTGGTGAACAACGCGGGCATGTCGCCGCTCTACGACTCCGTCGACGCGGTCACGGAGGAGCTCTTCGACAAGGTCGTGGCGGTCAACCTCAAGGGGCCGTTCCGCCTCAGTGCGCTCGTCGGCACGCGGATGGCGGCGGGCCGCGGCGGTTCGATCGTCAACATCTCCAGTGCAGGAGCCGTGCACCCGCGTCCACAGATTCTTCCGTATGCGGCGGCCAAGGCCGGTCTCAACGCGCTCACCGTCGGGTTCGCGCACACCTTCGGACCGACGGTGCGGGTGAACGCGATCATGGCTGGAACGTTCCTGACCGACGTCAGCAAGGCGTGGGACATGGACGCGTTCGCCGAACGGGCGAAGGGGTTCGCGTTGGAGCGCGGCGGTGAGCCGCAGGAGATCGTCGGCGCGGCGCTCTATTTGGCCAGCGACCTGTCCAGCTACACGACCGGGTCGATCCTCACGGTCGACGGCGGCCAGCCCTGACCGGTCCGCACCGGTTCGTGCGAGATGGAGCCGGAACCCCGTGCGGTTCAGAGCACGAACAGGTCAGCCGAGAAGCTCGCGGAGCACCTCGTCGGTGTGCTGGCCGACCGTCGGGACGCCTTCGTACGTGGGGCCGGCGTACCCCTCGAGGTGCAGCACCGGTCCCGGCGTGAGCACCCGGCCCAGCGCCTGGGAACCGGTCAGCTCGACGAGCGTGCGCACCTGATAGTGAGGGTCCTCGACGATGTCGCTCGCATCGTTGACCTGGCTGCACACCACCTCGTGGTCGTCGAGGATCTTCAGGACCTCGGCCCGCGGCCTCTCCGCCACCCAGCCGGTGACCAGCGCCTGCAGCTCGTCGTTGTGCCGCATCCGGACCTCGTTCGTGGCGTAGCGCGGGTTGTCGATGAGCTCCGGCGACCCCATCGCCGCGAACAGCCGCTTGGCGATCACCTGGTTCGACGCCGCGATCGACAGCCACTTGCCGTCGGCCGCCTGGTAGACGCCCCGCGGGGAGGCCGAGCCCGTGCCGTTCCCGACCCGTCCCTGGACGAACCCCGTTCCGGTGTAGTTCATGATCATGTCGCCGACGATGAACATCAGCGGCTCGTAGAGCGCCACGTCGACGTGGTCGCCCTCACCGGTACGCTCCCGCCGGAACAACGCCATGGCCGTCCCCATGGCCGCGGCGATGCCGGCGATCGAGTCGGCGAAACCGAAGGGCGGAGACGTCGGCGGGGTCTCCGGCCAGCCGTTGATGTACGCGAAGCCGCTTCCGGTCTCCGCTACCGTCCCGAAGCCGGGTTTGCCGCTGTTCGGCCCGTACTGGCCGAACCCGCTCACGCTGGTCATGACCAGTCCGGAATGGTCGGCGGACAGCGCCTCGTATCCCATCCCCCACGTCGACATCCGCCCTGGCCGGAAGCTCTCGATGACGACGTCGACCTGCCCGATGAGACGGCGCACGGTGTCTCGGTCCGTGTCGCTGCGCAGGTCGAGCGCCACCGACCGCTTGCCGGAGTTGAGCCGGGCGAACCCGAAGGACTGGCCGTTCTTCATCGGCGTCCACTGCCGGGCGTAGTCGCCGGTCCCCGGGTCCTCGACCTTGACGACGTCTGCACCGAAGTCCCGCAGCATCCGACCGCAGGTCGGTGCCGCGTACATGGTGCCGAGCTCGAGGACCCGCACCCCGGCGAGCGGGCCGCCCGAGCGCTCGTGCTTCATCGTCTCCACATCACACTCTCCACTGGATGTGCTTGACCTCGAGGTACTCGCGCATACCCCACTCCCCCAGCTCCCGTCCGACACCGGACCGGCCGTAGCCGCCGAACGGCGCATCCGGACGCATGGCACCCCCGCCGTTGATCCAGACCGTCCCGGCGCGGATCTGCTCCGCGATGCGGCGCGCCTCGGCCGGGTCGTTGCACCAGACGTTCGCGGCCAGCCCGTATGCGGTGTCGTTCGCGAGCCGGATGGCCTCCTCGGTGTCCTTAAAGGGCAGAATCACCGCGACGGGTCCGAAGATCTCCTGCTGCACGGCGCGGGCGTCGGGTGGGAGGTTGCCGAGCAGCACCGGGTTGACGAACCAGCCCTTCTCCGGCAGCGGTTTCGTAACCTCGAGAAGCTTCCGACCTCCGGCCGCCACCGAGTCGTCGATGAAACCGAGCACGCGCGCCCTGTGGTCGGGGCGGATCATCGGGCCGACGTTCGTCGCCGGGTCCCAGGGATCGCCGACCTTCATCTGGTCGAACGCCGCGGCGCCCGCTTCGAGGAACTCGTCATACCTCGACTGGTGAACCAGGAGCCGGGCCAGCGCCGCACAGCCCTGACCGCCGTTTCGCGACCACCGCAGGTGCATCTCGACGGCGATCTGCTGCACGTCGACGTCGGGCATGACCAGGCTCGGCGACTTGCCGCCGAGCTCGAGGGTGACGCCGACGAGATTCTGCGCGGCCTGGGACATGATCTTCGAGCCCACCGCGTCCGACCCCGTGAAAGAGACCCGGTCAACGCCGGGATGCGTCGTGAGCCGCTCGCCGACGTCGGGCCCGCCGATGACGACGTTCATGACGGCCGGCGGTAGGCCGGCCTCCTGGATGAGGTCGCCGAGCAGCAGCGTCGTCAGCGGCGTGCGCGGTGACGGCAGGAGTACCACGGTGCAGCCGGCCGCCAAGGCCGCGCCGAACTTGAAGACCGCGAGGTTGAGCGGGTAGTTGTACCCGGTGATCGCGGCGACCACGCCGACCGGCTGGTGGACGACGTCACTCTCGGTCGGCGCCGGCTTGTCGTAGCCGCCAAGGTGGACGGTTCGGTCGAGGTTCGCGGCGTCGGCGGCCCAGCGCAGGTGCTCCTGGACGGCCATCTTGACCTGGAGGTACTCGGCGAGCGAGACCGGCGTGCCGACCTCGTTGACGATGGACGGCAGCAGCCGATCGGCGGCCGCCTCGAGGACGTCGGCGAACCGGTGGATGTGGCGCGAGCGCTCCTCTCCCGAAAGGGCGGACCACATCGGGAACGCGGCGCGAGCGGCCGAGACCGCCGCGTCCACCTGGTCCGTGGACGCACCCCCCACGGTGGCGATGACCGCCTCGGTGGCCGGGTTGAACACCTCCCAGGTGTCGCCGTCGGGCTGCTTCATCTCCCCGCCGATGAGCAGGGTCCGCGTGTCGGGAACCCAGTCGCGAAGGGGGTGCTGGGCGGTCGTCGTGGCGGTCATCGGGAATTCCTCTCAGTAGCTGCGGGGCAGCCCGAGCACGTGCTCGCTGACATAGTTCAGGACCATCTCCTGGCTGATCGGCGCGATCCGCATGAGCCGCGCCTCGCGGAAGTAGCGCTCGACATGGAACTCCTTGCCGTAGCCGAACCCGCCGTGCACCTGCAGGGCGACGTCGGCGGCGTAGAACCCGGCCTCGGCGCACAGCCACTTGGCGTAGTTGGCCTCCGCGCCGCAGGGCAGCCCCTGGTCCACCATCCAGGCGGCCTTGTTGAGGACCGCCTCCGCGGCCTCGATCCGGATCTTGGCCTCGGCGAGCTGGAAGGCGATCCCCTGGTTCTGCCCGATGGGGCGCCCGAAGACGATGCGCTCCTTCGCATACTGGGTGCCCCGCCGCAGCGCGGCCTTGCCGAGGCCGAGCGCCGCGTTGGCCGAGATGACCCGCTCGGCGTTGAGGCCGCCGAGGATGGCCTTGAACCCGCCGCCGACCTCGCCGACGACGTCCTCGTCGGCGACGAAGAGGTCGTCGATGAACAGCTCGTTGGTGTCGACGGCGTTGCGTCCCATCTTGGGGATCGGCCGGATCGACACGTGGTCGCGGTCCATCTCGGCGAACATGAGGGTCATGCCGGCGGTGCGCTTGGCGCCGGGTTCGCGGGGGCTCGTCCGGCACAGCAGCAGCATCCGCTCGGCCTCGAGCGCCTTGGTGATCCAGACCTTCTTGCCGGAGACCCGCCAGCCGTCGTCGACCTTCTTGGCGAACGTCGAGATGTTCGTCGTGTCGGTGCCGGCGTCCGGCTCGGTCACGGCGAACGACGTGTGCAGGTCGCCGGTCACGACGCGGGGCAGGAATCGCTGCTTCAAGTCCGCGGTGCCGTGGTGGATGATCGGCTCGAACCCGAAGATCCCGATGTGCACGGCGCTGCAGCCGCCCATCCCCGCGCCGGACGCGGAGATCTCCTGCTCCACGATGGCCGCCTCGGTGACGCCGAGCCCGCCGCCGCCGTACTCCTCCGGGACGGTCAGGCCGAGCCAGCCGCCCTTGGCGACGGCGTCGTAGAACTCCCACGGGAACTCGTGGCTGGTGTCGTGCTCCATCCAGTACTCGTCCGGGAACGCCTTGCACATGGTGCGCACGGCGTTACGGATGTCCTCGTGGATCGGGTCCGGGGTGTAGTCGACCACCGCTGGCTCTCCTCGTGTGTATGCGCGTCCGCTCGCCTCACCGGGCGGCGACGGCTGTCCGGTCGTAGGTATCGGTGGTGATGCCCTCGTCGCGCAGGACCGACTTGCGGACCTTCTCCGACGGGGTCTTGGGCAGCGCGTCGACGACGCGGAGGAAGCGCGGGATGGCGAAGGCCGGGATCTTGCCGTCGCACCATCGCAGCACCTCGTTGGGGTCGACCGGCTCGCTCACGACCACGACGGCCAGGACCTCATCCTCGCCGGCCTCCACGTCGGCCGGGACGCCGAGCACAGCGCACTCGGTGACGGCCGGGTGCTGGAGCACGGCCTGCTCGACCTCGTACGAGCTGATGTTCTCGCCGCGGCGGCGCAGCGCGTCCTTGTAGCGGTCGACGAAGTAGAACCAGCCGTCCTCGTCGCGTCGCAGCGCGTCGCCGGTGTGGAACCAGAGGTTCCGCCACGCCTCCACGGTCTTCTCCGGCATGTTGTAGTAGCCGTTGCTGCAGGTCCACGGGTGGACCGGCCGCACGACGAGCTCGCCGACCTCGCCGACCGGCACCTCGCGGTCGGTCTCGGGATCGACCAACCGGATGTCGAACCACTCGGCGTTCTGCAGTCCCGCGGCACCCGCCGGTCGCGGTACGCCGTAGGGCGACATGATGGGCGCGCACGTCTCGGTGAGGCCGAAGGCGTCGAGGAACGCCTCGATCCCGTAGCGCTCCCTGAACTCTTCCACGATCGTGCTGGCCGTCGGCGCCGCATACACCGCTCGCAGCCGGTTGTCGCGGTCGTTCTCGCGAGGCGGTTGCTTCCACGCGAAGTCCATCATCACGCCGACGAAGTTGGTGACGGTGACCCCGGAGTCGCGGACATGGTCGATCCATCGGCTCGCGCTGAACTTGCGGCGGATCACGGCGCGGCCCCCGGCGACGATCACCGGGTAGACGGCCATGAACGTCGCGTTGCCGTGGAACAACGGTGTCGTCGTGAGATACACGTCGTCGGACGTGAGCCGAGTGAGGCTGACGACGATCTGGGCGAAGAAGTACAGCTGCGAGAAGGGCATCGCGACGCCCTTGGACGGCCCTGTGGTTCCGGACGTGTAGAAGATCGCGCCCAGGTCCTGCGGCTTCGGCGCCGGCAGCGGGACGACGTCACCCTCCTCGAGCGACTCCCATGGCTCGGCCGACCAGCCGTTCTCACGGAGCAGCGCCACCGCCTTGTCGCGATCGCCCAGGCCGCTGTCGACGACCCAGAACCGCTCGACCATCCGGGCGTGCTCGGCCACGGCGACCCACCGCTCGGCCTGGACCTCGTCGATCACCGCAAACCGGGCCTGAGCGATCGCCAGCTGATGGCGCAGGAACTCTCCCTCGTAGTTGGTGTTGATCGGAACCTCGACGAGGCCGCCGACCGCGGTGCCCCACCAAGTGCGAACGAAGTGGGACGAGTTCTGTGCCATGAGAACGACCCGGTCCCCCGCCTTGGCGCCTGAGCGGTACAGCGACGAGGCGACGTGCTCGGCGGCATCGAGGGCCTGGGCATATGTGTAGGTGACACCCTCTTCGGGGAACTCCAGACAAACCGCGTCCGGTCGCTCCGCCGCGTGGTGGCGCAGCACGTGGCCGAGCGTCCACGTCTCCGGGTCGGGGAAGGCCGGGACGAGGTCGGTATAGACCAGCGGTCCAGGCGTCATGTCGACACTCCGGCGGCGGTCGGGGCCAGCAGCGCCTCGTCGATGTCGCGGCGGGGGGTGATCGCGGTGATGGCCGGGACGATGTCGCGGCCCCACCGGTCGAGGGTGGCGACGGTCTCGTCGGCGGTCATCGTCGGCCACTGCGGGCGGACCAGCAGCGGGTCGACCGGCAGCGCGGTGACGTAGTCGGTCAGCTGCGCGATGACCTCGTCCGGCGACCCGATGACGGCGTGCCCAGACACCGCCTTGGCGAACTCGTTCTCGAGGTCGGTGTCTTTCATGACGTCAAGGCCCTTGGCGGCGTAGGTGAGATACCGGCCCTGGGCGACCCGCGCATACTCGACCATCGCCTCCTCGCGCGTGTCGGCGACGAGGCAGTTGCGGCGCAGCGGCTGCGGTCCGAACTCCCTGCCCCGTAACGCGAATCCGTCGCGGACGATCGCGTAGCGCCGGGCCACCTCCTCTTTGGGCGTTTCCGGCGGACAGGCGTAGGCGTCGCCGTACTTCCCCGCCCGACGGACACCGGCCTCCGCGTGGGCGCCGATCCAGATCGGTGGGTGGGGTTTCTGGACCGGGAAGAGGTGGGGGTGGACGTCCTCCAGGGTGAAGTACTTCCCGTGGAAGGTGACGTCCTCCTCCGTCCA
>DATLPT010000124.1:0-10129 GCA_035535635.1 Lapillicoccus sp.
ATCGGGAGCGTCACGACGATGTTGATGAGGATGAGCCCGAGCAGCGAGTCGGTGAGGCCGAAGGTCTCGAACTGCACGTACTGCGGGATCATGTTGGCCTGGGCGGGAACCGCCATGCCGAGGACGATGAAGCCGAGGAGCAGACCGCTCTTCCACCCGGGGATGCGGGCGATCCCGTACGACGCGAGGCTCGCGATGAACAGCGTGAGCGGCACCGAGCAGCCGGTGACGATGACGCTGTTGCGGAACGCCACGCCGAGCCCGGACTCGCCGACGATCTTGCTGTAGTTGTCGAGCTGCCAGTTGGTCGGCAGCGCGAACGGCGAGGCGAACAGATCTTGGCTGGTCTTGAGGCTGCCGAAGATGACCACGACGAGCGGGACGATGACAAGGACGGCGTAGATCCCGAGGACGACTCGTCGGGTGAGCTGGTAGGTCATGGCGTGCTCCTCACGCGTCCGGGTTGCTGGCCTTGACCGCACGCCGCTGCAACCACGTAATGGCGGCGATGAGGGCCATGAAGATGAGGGACTCAGCGGCGGCGTAGCCGAACTGCGAGTTCGCGAACCCGGCGTAGATGCGGGTCGACAGGATATCGAGCGACCCCTTCGGTGGGTTGCCGCCGAGGCCGAGGATGAGGTCGAAGGCCTTGAACGACTGGACCGTCGTATAGGCCATGACGATCGCTGTCGCGGGGGCGACCATGGGCAGCGTCACGTAGCGGAACTGCTGCCAGCGACCGGCTCCGTCGATCTCGGCGGACTCGTAGAGCTCCTGCGGGATCTGCTGGAGCCCGGCGACGTAGATGATCATCATCTGGCCGACGTGGAACCACACCTGGGTGATCGCGACCCAGTAGATCGCCTGGTTGTCGTTGCCGAGGAACGCGCTCTGGAAGCGGTCAAGCCCCACCGCGCCGAGCACGGTGTTGATGAGCCCGAAGTTGGGGTCGTAGACGAACTTCCAGATGAACGCGACGGAGACGCTGGAGAGGATGGTCGGGAAGAAGTAGAGCGACCGCAGAGCGACCGACGCCTTGGTGTTCTTGGTCAGGTAGACGCCAAGGGCCAGCGAGAAGATCGTCTGGAAGATGACGACGACCAGCATGAACTTGATGTTGTTGCTGAGCGCATTCCGGAACAGGTCGTCCGACGTGAGAATGGTCGTGAAGTTGTCCAGGCCGACGAACTGCGCGGTCGGGCTGAAGCCGTCCCAGTCGGTGACCGCGTAGACGACTCCCTGGATCGTCGGGATGACGAAGAAGGCGATGTAGAGGACGAGCGCGGGGATCGGGAAGAGCCACAGGGCCGGGTGCGGCGCCATCGGGTTCCGACCCTTGGGCTTCGCGAGGGTGTCGGCAGCACCCTCTGGGCCCCTGGCCTGGCTGGGGGACGTGAGCGTAGTGGCCATCGTCGCTCACTTCCGCTTCTGGTCGATGACCGTCTGCGCCTGCGAGGCAGCCTGCTCTGGAGCGGTCCCCCCGACGACGGCGACGCACGAAGCCTCGACGGCGTTGCGGATGTCGAGGTTGTTGAACTGGAACCGCGGGGCGAGGAGCGTCTTCTTCGCCAGCCAGGGAGCCGTGTGCTTGAGGTCGGCGTTCGTGTAGTCGACGTTCTTCACCGTGACGTGCTGAGACGTCCCGTTCGCGTAGACCGCGGCGTTGACCGGGTCGGAGAGGAACTGCAGCCACTTGACGGCGGTGTCCTGCTCCTTGCCGGCGGTGTTGACACCGAGGATGAACGTCGCGTTGTAGATCCCCTCGTACTTCGCCTTGTCCTTGGCGACGGTGATGGGCGCGATGAGGTTGATGGGGAACGTCGCACCGAGTTTCCGGACCGCACCCATGTGGAACGAGCCTGTGGCCAGCATGGCCGCCTGGCCGCTCGCGAAGAGCTGCTGGAGCGGCTCCGACGCGGTCCCCGTCGAGTTCGGCTCGAAGAACGGCGCGAGCTGCTGGTACTGCTTGAGGGTGAGCAGGAACCAGTCGTCGGTGACCTTGCGGGTGCCGGCCTCGATGTCGGCGAACGCGGTGTCGGTCGGCATGTTGTTCATGACCATGGCGTTGATCAGCTGACCCGAGTTCGCGGGCTCCCCGCCGGGCCAGGCGATCGGCACGAAGCCGGCGCCCTTGAGCTTCTCGCACAGCGCGAGGAACCCGTCCCAGTCCTCCGGCAGCGCCGTGACGCCGGCCTTGGCGAAGGCGTCCTCGTTGTAGATCGGCATGTTGAAGACGAGCTGGTACGGCAGGCCCATCTGCGCGCGGCTCGGGTCCTGGCCGGCCTTGATGAGCTCGGCGAAGTAGCCGTCCACGAAGGGCTGGGCGCCCAGGCCCGCATACAGGCCGGCCTTGACCATGTTGACGAACTGCGCCCCGCGGAACGCCGTGAAGGCGTTGCCGATGTTGCCGCCCTTGACCTTCTGGAGGGCGGTGCTCTGGTAGTCGTTCGAGGGCGAGATGTCCTGGGTGACCTTCGCCTGCGGGTTCGCCTTGACGAACGTCGCGATGAGCGTGTCGAAGACTGCCTTGTCCTCGGCTCGCCAGTGGGCGAAGGAGATCGTCCCGGTGGCGGGCTTGGCGTCGACGGCGCCGAGTAGGGTTGCACTGGCGCCGGACCCGCTGCCGGCAGTGGCACCGCCGCGGGAGGTGATCGTCGGCCCCACGCAGGCCGACAGGGCACCGGCTGTTCCCAGGGCGCCCAGGCCGGTGAGGAAGCGCCGGCGGTCGATGGTGAACTTCTCGGACATCGTTGTCTCCTCGGTGCTCTGCTGCTACCAGTCGATTACGGTGATCCCCAGGTGGTCCGCCGCGGCCCGCAGCTGCGGGCGCACGTCGGTCCACGCGAGGACGGTGTGGTGCGGGAAGCCTCCGGTGACCAGGCCGGTCACGAACCGCTCGGCGTCGCCGTCGAGGCGGACGGCCGCGGTGTTGCCCTGGAACCGGTTCGGCTCGGCCACGGACTCTCCCGAGGCGAGCAGCAGCCGAAGCGTTCCCGGGCGAGCAGGGTCCTCGGTGAGCCGGGCCATGACCACCGGTCCGGTCTTCAGCGGGAAGTTGCCCGCGACGCCGAGCTTGCGGTTGCAGTGGGTGAACTGCGTCGCCTCGGCCGGGTCGGCGGCCAGCGATGTGGCGGCCGCGCCGCAGTGCCAGAGCCGGACGACATTGGCCTCGGCATCGAGATCGACGGTGTCGACGAGGTATGTGGTGCCGGAGCCGAGCGCCTCCATCAGAAGCATGGTCACAGCGCCGTACACGTCTCGCTCGCACGCCGTCGGGGTGCTCTCGTCCGCCACGCGGGAGAGGGAGGAGCAGGGACAGGCGCCCAGCTGGTTGGGGAACTCGGGCCAGCACCGGATCGCCATTCCGGCGAGCGCGCCCGTGTCGCGCCACTCGCGCATCGCCGAGGTGATCCGCGCGGAGGTGAGCGCCTGGTCGGCGTCCACGGCGGCCAAGGAGGGCTGGGCGGCGAGGGCCGACGCGTACTCCGACTTCGCGGTCACGTCGTCGACGGCTGCCACGCGGTCGAACATCGCGTCGACGCCGAGCTGCTTCACCTCGATGCCGAAGAGCGTTGATACCAGAGCGCCGTCGTACTGGCTGGGGGTGAACCCGGGCGGGGCGTCGCCGACCAGCCCCAGCCGCCGCCCCTGGAGTGACTCCAGGGCAGGCACGACTGTGGCACCGCCCGCGCGAGGTCCACTGGTCGTGGGGAGAGTGACGACGGCGGGAAGGTCACCTGCGAGCGCAGCGGCGAGGGCTGCGCGCGTTTCCGGTTCGTCGGGGTTGCCGAGGACCAGCCGCGGTGTCCGTCCAGCGTGGACGACGAGGGCGTGCCCGAAGAGGTTGGCGCCGCACATCGAGTTGAGCCAGAGCCGATCGCCGACGGGGCCGGGCTCCCGGAACGACCACAGCAGAACCGGCTGGTCCAGATCGGCGTAGAGCTCGAGAGCCGGGGTGGCGTCGGAGAAGGAGGCGCAGACGTTGACGACGAGGTCGGCGCCGTCGGTCAGATAGGCCTTCGCGGCGTCGACATCCTCCGGCGTCATGACGAGGTCGGGAGGTCCGACGACCTCCGCGCCGAGGTCCACGAGCAGGGCGCGGGCGTCGGCAGCGAGCTTGCGGGCTACGTCGACAGCGAAGGTGGGCCGCGCGGTGGGGACGAGGACGACCCGCGGCGCCGAAGCGGTGGTCATCGCTGGACGACCTCGTCGACGAGCTCGCCGAGCCGCTGCAGGCGGGGGATGGACACCTCGTTCAGGTCGCGCTCGACGTCGTCGCTGCCGATGACCGCCGCCCAGACCGCACGGCCGGCGAGGAATCCGGAGGCGCCTTCGCGGCAGGCGAGCTCCACGGCGGCCGGGAAGAGGTCGGCGGGAACGCCGGACGAGAGGACGACCCACGGAGACGACACGGCCTCGGTGATCTGCGCGCAACGCCGCCGGATCTCGTCTGCGGCTCCCTGGCCCTTCAGCGGCACCTCGGCTTTGTAGAGGTCGGCGCCGAGGGAGCCGAGCTCCTTCGCCGCCTCGACCACACACTCGTCCCAGTCCCACGCGCCGCCCTGGCGCGGGGCCTTGGCGACGGGCTCGATGATGCTGACCAAGCCGGCGCTGCGGCAACGGTCGACGAACTCCTCGACCATGGCGATACGTGTGGCGGCTGTCTCGTCAGGGCGGTGGATGACGAGGAGCTTCATCGCCACGGCGCCCTGGTCGCGGACGGCGGCGGGGTCGACGTCGGGGTCGATCTCGACCGCGGTGACGAACTCGCCGTTGCCCTCGATGAAGTGGTCGGCCGCTGCTATCAGCCCGCATGTCGGGGCGACCGCTTTCGCGTCCACGACCGCGTCGAAGGCGAACTGCTTGTCGACGAGGACCGCCGACGCATACGGGGTGAGCACCCGGGTCGCGGCGACCTTGAAGTCGGTGAGCTGCTGGTCGGTGACCGGCGCCGTCTGATGCTCGGCGAACATCGCTCGCATGGCCTCGCGCTGGTCGACGGCGAGCATGGCGAAGGCGCCGCTGGGCCGGGCGACGCGCGCCAGCCCGGCGTTGCGGACAGTAGGGGTGGGGGACGTGACGTCGGTCATCGGTTCTCCTGGAGGTGGCTGTGGCGTCGGGAGTCAGTGGGCGTTCGCCGGCATGGCCGCTTCGACCTCGGCGAGGGTGGGGATGCATGAGCGGCCGTCGAGGCCGCGGCAGGACAGGGCGGAGGCGACGTTGGCGAAGGCGAGCTGCTGGTCGAGGGGCAGTCCCCTCACGACCGCGGCGACGAGGGCGCCGTGGAAGACGTCGCCGGCACCGAGGGTGCTGAGGATGTCGACGGTATGCGCCGGAGCGTGAGCGGCCTCGCCGGTGGCGGTGAGCGCCGAGGAGCCTCGGGCGCCGTCGGTCGCGACGACGACGTCGCACCCGTCGGCGACGGCCAGCGCGAGCAGGTCGGTGACGGGACGGCTCGCGTCGTAGGTGCGTCGGAGGGCCTCGACGGTGGGCACGAAGAGACCGACACCGCGAGGGGTGAAGCCCGGGATGGGGTTGCCGGCGTCGACGGAGAGCAGCTGGCCGTCGTGGAGCAGCCCGGCAGCGGCGACCAGGGCCCAGCCCGCGTGGTCGACATGGACCACCGGACTGGCGGCGATGAGGTCCGACCCGGCGCTGATGTCGATTCGCGGCGCCGGACGGTTGCAGATGGCCCGGCTGTCGCGGATCCGGTCGACGACGACCACGCTGGCGGCCGACGGCTCGCCGGGGGAGACGCTCACGCCGCTGACGTCGACGCCCTCGTCTTCGAGGCCGGTGAGGATCGCTCGGCCGTTCGCGTCGTCGCCGACGGTGCCCACGAACGCCGCTCTGACCCCCAGGCGCGCCGCGGCAACGGCGGCCGTGGCGGCTGGTCCGCCGCCCGCATACACGATCTCCTCGGCCAGCACCCGGTCGTCGGGAGCCGGGAAGTCCGCCACGAGTGCGATCGCGTCCAGCGTGGCCACCCCGACGAAGACGGCGTCGAACGGGTCGTGGCGGCTGGTCGACATGTGGTCTCGCACTCCTGTGTGCCGGGATTCGTTGTGTTGAGACTGGCACAGTTGTTGTTGGAAAGTCAACAGATTTATGTGAGCAATCTGACGTATGCTGATGCCCGTGGGGAACCAACCCGGGTCGGTCGACGACGTCGGCCTGCTGCGCTACGACAGTGCGCCGGAACGCCGGCGCATGATCCTCAGCGCCGTCACCGACTCAGGGTTCGTCTCGGTCACTGAGCTGACCCGACGACTCGGCGTGTCCGACATGACCGTGCGCCGCGACCTTCGCAAGCTGGCCCACCAGGGCAAGGTGCGTGTGGTCCACGGAGGAGTCAGCGCCGTGGCGCCGTCACCGCACTCGGCGGCCTTCGCCGGGCGCGTCGAGGAACATGCGCGCGCCAAGCGAGCGATCGGTGCAGCGGTGGTCCGCAGCCTGCCGCTGCAGGCCACCATCGCGGTCGACGCCGGGACGACGACGTACGCCGCCGTCGAGGCGCTGCCCGACTCCTTCCGCGGCACGGTGATCACCCATTCGATCCCCGTCATGCAGCTCCTCCTGAAGCGAGGGATGGGGCGAGTCGTGGGCCTGGGCGGGGAGCTGCTGCCGGGGAGCCAGGCGTTCGTCGGACCGAGGACGGTCGAGGCGGTGGCCGGGTTGCGGGCCCAAACCCTGTTGCTCGGGGCGGCGGCGGCCGACGACCGCGGGGTCTACGTGTCCGCCGACTACGAGCGGCCGACCAAGCTGGCCCTCATGTCGATTGCCGATCGAGTGGTGCTCGTCGTCGACTCGAGCAAGTTCGTCGCGTCAGCGCCGGTGCACCTCTGCGGGTGGGACGACGTGGATGCGGTGGTGACTGACGCAGTGCCACCGGACGACGTCCTCCAACGGTTCCCCCGACTCGGCGAGATCGTCGAGGTCGCCCGAAGCGAAGATTGACGACCGCCACGGCGATGCCCCCGTACGTCCCGACGTCGGTGCTCGGCGAGCCGCTGCGTGGCCGATCGGGGCGGCGCGGCTGACAGGATGGGCCAATGGCTGACGCGGACGCGATCGTCGTCGGTGCTGGGCTCGCCGGACTTGTCGCCGCCACCGAGCTGACCGGTGCGGGACGGCGAGTGGTGGTCGTCGACCAGGAGTCGCGGGCGAACCTCGGCGGCCAGGCGTTCTGGTCCTTCGGTGGGTTGTTCCTCGTCGACTCGCCGGAGCAGCGCCGCATGGGTATCCGCGACTCGGTCGACCTCGCGTGGCAGGACTGGTTGGGGACCGCCGGGTTCGACCGACCCGAGGACCACTGGCCCGGGCTCTGGGCGCGCGCCTACGTCGACTTCGCCGCCGGCGAGAAGCGAGCCTGGCTGCACGAGCAGGGCATGCGGTGGTTTCCGGTCGTCGGCTGGGCCGAGCGCGGTGACGGCCGAGCCGGAGGACACGGCAACTCGGTGCCGCGGTTCCACGTGACGTGGGGCACCGGGCCAGGAGTGCTCGAACCGTTCGTACGCAAGGCGATCGCCGCTGAACGGGACGGGCTGCTGACGTTCGCGTTCCGGCACCGGGTGGACGAGCTGACCGTCGACAACGGCACCGTGACCGGAGTTCGGGGCGCCATCCTGGCGCCGGCCACCGAGTCGCGAGGCCACCCCACCAATCGCGAGGTCGTCGATGACATGGAGCTGTCCGCCTCGGCGGTCGTTCTCGCGTCCGGTGGCATCGGAGGTAACCACGACCTCGTCCGGGCCGCGTGGCCGGACCGTCTGGGGACGCCGCCGGAGCACCTGACCTCCGGCGTACCCGCATACGTCGACGGCCGCGTGATCGGCATCGCCGAGAGCGTCGGCGCCGCCGTCGTCAACCGCGACCGGATGTGGCACTACGTCGAGGGTCTCCACAACTGGGCGCCGGTCTGGCCGGGACACGCCATCCGGATCCTGCCGGGGCCGTCGTCGATGTGGTTCGACGGCAACGGGAAACGCCTTCCGGCGCCGTACTTTCCGGGCTTCGACACGCTCGGTACCCTCGCGTATCTCCGGCAGACCGGACACGACCACTCCTGGTTCCTCCTCACCCGAAAGGTCATCGAAAAGGAGTTCGCGCTCTCCGGCTCGGAGCAGAACCCCGACCTGACCGGCAAGTCGTGGCGCCAGGTGCTGGCCCGGGTTCGCGCCGGAGCGCCCAAGCCGGTGCAGGACTTCCTCGACCACGGCGAGGACTTCGTGACCGCTACGACGATTCACGGGCTGGTCGAGCGGATGAACACGCTCACGCCGTACGCCCCGGTCGACGCCGAGGAGATCGAGCGTCAGGTGGTCGAGCGCGACCGAGAGCTCGACAACTCATTCGCCAAGGACACGCAGATCACCGCGATCCACGGCGCCCGCCGGTACCGCGGTGACCGGCTGATCCGGACGGCGACACCGCACAAGTTCCTCGACCCCGCGAACGGCCCGCTCATTGCCGTCCGCCTCTCCGTCGTCACTCGGAAGACGTTGGGAGGCCTGGAAACTGACCTCACCAGCCGGGTGCTTCGGGTCGATGGCGAACCTCTCCCGGGGCTGTATGCGGCGGGAGAGGCGGCAGGGTTCGGCGGCGGTGGGATGCACGGGTACCGGTCCCTCGAGGGCACCTTCCTCGGCGGGTGCCTCTTCTCCGGACGCACCGCCGGCCGCGCCGTCGCCGCTGCGGTGGGTTAGCGCATGGTGGCACCCACTAACCGGCCGCGGCGGATCGTCCTCGTCCGGCACGGCGAGTCACGAGGCAATATCGACGACTCGATCTACGAGACCGTTCCCGACCACGCGCTGACCTTGACACCCAGGGGGATCGAACAGGTCACCGCGACCGGACGTAGGCTGCGCGCATACCTCACCGACGAGCCGGTCACGATGTACGCGTCGCCGTACATCCGAACCGGGCAGACGGTCGAGGCGCTGGGGCTCGGCGTGCCGAGCGAGGACGTCCGGATCGAACCGCGGCTGCGCGAACAGGACTGGGCGACTTCCAGGACCCGGCCGACATCGCCGAGCAGAAGCGGTTGCGCAACGAGTACGGCCACTTCTACTACCGGTTCACGCACGGGGAGTCCGGCTCGGACGTGTACGACCGCGTGAGCACGTTCCTCGAGTCGCTGTGGCGATACATCGAGGCGGTGCCGAGCACGCCGCGGCGGCCGCCGATGTCCGAGCACAACCTCGTCATCGTCACCCACGGGCTGACCATGCGGCTGTTCTGCATGCGCTGGTTCCACTGGAGCGTCGAGTACTTCGAGTCGCTGGAGAACCCGGTCAACGGTGGCCATGTGGTCTTGGTGCGCCAGCCGGACCTCAAGTACCGGCTCGAGGAGCCGTTCGTCCAGTGGAACCGCGACTACGTCCCGACGGCGCGAGAGCGCTCCTCCTGGCTGTGAGCCGTTCGTCCGTACGCGGCAACGCTCAGCTAGAGGTACTGGCCGGTCCCCGACGCGTTCGGCGGCTGCCCCGGGACCTGGCCGGGCACCTGCAGCCGCGGGTCCTGGGCCGCCGGATGACCGGGCGGCAGGGCCCGACGCATCCCCTGCAGCTGCTGCTGCGCCGCCATCTGCTGGGCGAACAGCGCGGTCTGGATGCCGTGGAACAGACCCTCCAGCCACCCGACCAGCTGGGCCTGCGCGATGCGCAGCTCGGCGTCGGACGGCGACGCCGAGGTGAGCGGCAGGGTGATCCGCTCGAGCTCGTCGACCAGCTCGGGCGCGAGCCCGGCCTCGAGCTCCTCGAGGGACCGGCGGTGGATCTCCGCGAGCCGGGCTCGGCCGGCGTCGTCGAGCGGCGCGTTGCGGACCTCGTCCAGGAGGTTCTTGATCATGGAGCCGATCCGCATGACCTTGGCCGGCTGCTCGACGAGATCCGCCGGGCTGCCGCTGTCCTTGTCGGAGGAGTCCCCGCCCGTGCTGTTCGGCGTGGACACGCCCATCCCGTCCGGCGTCACCACGACGATGCGGCCGGAGTCGCCGTCCGGGTCCGGCGGTTTGTCCTGCGCGCTGTGCTGGTCGGTCATCCCGACAGTCTGGCGCAAGCGAACGGCGGAGGCCTCTCGACCCCCGCCGTCCAGCAGCCACCACAGGGGCAGGGCGGCGCCGACG
>DATLPT010000125.1:0-11897 GCA_035535635.1 Lapillicoccus sp.
TCTCGCCCAAGGCCCGGGACCTCGCCACGCAACTGCGCCGCCACTGGAACATCGACTTCGACGACGCCGGCGCCATCGGCAAGCGCTACCGCCGCCACGACGAGATCGGCACTCCCTACTGCGTCACGGTCGACTTCGACACCTTGGAGGACCAGGCGGTCACCATCCGCGAGCGCGACTCGATGGCTCAGGAGCGGATCTCGCTCGACCAGGTCGAGGGGTGGCTGGGCGCGCGCCTGGTGGGTTCCTGACCCGGCGATGACCTCGCTGACAATGGTCTGGGACCGCTCGGGTTTCCGAGTGCCGCCGGACCAATGGTGGGATCAAGGCCGGCTGACTTGGGGTCAGTCGGCGAGCTTGAAGGTCAGCCGAGTCACCCACTGGCTCATGTCGGGTTGTTCAACGGGGTTCGTCTCGTAACACTCGATCCGGCTGGCCCACACGTCGCCCTGATCGGACGGACGGACGTCGAAGCGGAGTCCCTCGCCGTCAGCCCACTGCAGGAACCGTCGGGTGACCTCCTCGAGCTCGTCGGGATGCCCGACGTGCGTCGTCGTCGCATAGCGGCCGGCCCGGATCACCCCGGCCTCCAGGTCTGTGCCGGTCTCGACCGGCGACGCGACTGGTACGCCCGCCTGAATGACGAGCGCGCGAGCCATGTCGATGACCACGTACCGCAGGAACGGCGCCGCCGACGGCGCATACCCGTGGTTCTGTAGCCAGCCGACGAGACCGGGGATCTCGTCGGCGATCTCCGGGATCGTCGTCATCGTGACGGTCTTGGTCACACCGACGAACGGCTGCTCCGCCAGGTCCACAACGGCGTAGGCGCCGGGTGCAGGATCGGTCATACGCAAGCAGACTCGCAGAGCGTCCGAACCTCATCGCGATCACGCGCACCGATGAGTTGACGTCGGTGGTCCGGTCTACCGTCACATGATGGCCGCAGAGGCACCAAGGCTCGATCTGCGCCAGCCGGCGCAGCGGACCTTCCTGCATCTCCTCCTCAACACCCTGACCGTGTCGGTCATTAACTTCACGGTGTGGTTCGCCGTGACGTTCTGGGTCTACCTCGAGACACAGTCCGTCTTCGCGACCGGCATGATCGCCGGGATCTTCCTCATCGCCATCGCCGCGACAGGGATCTGGTTCGGCAGCCTCGTCGACCACCACCACAAGAAGCGCGTCATGCAGGCCTCCGCGGCCGTATCACTGGTGATCTACGCCGCCAGCCTGGGGCTCTACCTCGTCACCCCTGACGAGACGTTCCGCGACCCTGCCAGCCCCGTCCTCTGGGTGTTCGTCGTGGCCGTGATGCTCGGCGTCATCGCCGGCAACATCTTCACCATCGCGTTGCCCACCTGCGTCACCCTGCTGGTCCCGGCCGAGGTGCGCGACCGCGCCAACGGCCTGGTCGGCACCTCGACAGGAGTGTCGTTCCTCGTCACGTCGGTCATCAGCGGGGTGCTCGTGGCCGCCGGCGGCATGCTCTACGTACTGGTGCTGGCGGTATGCGTGCTCGCGCTCGTCGAGCTCTACCTTGCTCTCGTTCGCGTGCCCGAGCGTCGGATCGTCACGACGACGGAAGCCACGGACGAGCCGGCCGACGAGGCGGGACCGGCGCCGACGGACCTCGCGGCGGCAGGGAAGGGCGTCGACATCCGCGGCACGTTTCGGATCGTCCGGGGGTGCCCGGCCTGCTCGCGCTCATCGTCTTCGCGTGCTTCAACAACTTCCTCGGCGGGGCGTTCATGGCGCTCATGGACGCATACGGCTTGTCTCTGGTGAGCGTTCAGGCGTGGGGTCTCCTCTGGGGTGCGCTGAGTGTCGGCATCATCGTCGGTGGCCTCGTCGTCGCCCGTACGGGCTTGACCAGCAACCCGGTTCGGATCCTCCTGCTCGTCAACGTCGTGCTCTGGTCGGTAACGGCGCTGTTCGCCGTGCGCTCGTCGATCGTCCTGCTGGCGATCGGGATGGCCGTTTACATGCTCCTCGTCCCGTTCGCCGAAGCCGCGGAGCAGACCGTCCTGCAGCGGGTCGTGCCGTTCGAGCGCCAGGGCCGGGTGTTCGGGTTCGCCCAGAGCGTGGAGCAGGCGGCCTCGCCGCTGACCTCGTTCCTCATCGGGCCGATCACCCAGTTCGCCGTCATCCCGTTCATGACCGACGGGTGGGGTGCCCGGACGATCGGGCCGTGGTTCGGCACCGGTCCCGACCGTGGGATCGCCCTGGTCTTCGTCGTCGTCGGCGTCCTGGGACTGGTGGCCACGGTGCTGGCGATGTACAGCCGCTACTACCGGGAGCTCAGCGCCGCCATGACCCGCGGCTCTCACGAGCCGGACGGCGAGGTGGGATACGCCCAGGTGACCTCCGGCTGACCCGCTGGAGTCACCGACGCCTGCCCGGGCCATGACAAGGGTCATGGGTGAGTCATGACGAAGGAACCTGACCGGACCAACCGTGCCCAAGCATCCTGGAGCCATGACTTCGACAACCATCACTTCGGCGGCCCCGAAGGGGTCGCAGTCCGGCGTGCTCGGGGACCTCGCCGTCTCGGCCACCGGCCTGCGGAAGGACTTCGGATCGGTCCACGCGGTACGCGGCATCGACCTTGAGATCCGGCAGGGCGAGATCGTCGCCTTCTTGGGCCCCAATGGCGCCGGCAAGACGACCACCATCGACATGATCCTCGGCCTGTCCGAACCCACCGCCGGTTCCGTCACCGTCTTCGGGCAGACGCCGCGCAGCGCCATCGCTCACGGGCTCGTGGCCGCCGTCATGCAGACGGCCGGGCTGCTCAAGGACATCAGTGTCCGAGAAACCCTCGAGCTGACCGGCTCCCTCTTCGTCCACCACGCGTCCGTCGACTCGGTGATCAAGCGCGCCGGCATCTCCGACATCGGGGACCGCAAGGTCAACAAGTGCTCCGGCGGCCAGCAGCAGCGGCTCCGCTTCGCCATGGCTCTGCTGTCCGACCCGGAGCTGCTCATCCTCGACGAGCCGACCACCGGGATGGACGTCGCCGGCCGGCGGGACTTCTGGGCCGCGATCCGCCAGGACGCGACCCGCGGACGCACCATCCTCTTCGCGACGCACTACCTCGAGGAGGCCGACGAGTACGCCGATCGGATCATCCTGGTCCGCCAGGGACGAATCGTCGCCGACGGCACCGCAGCCCAGATCAAGGCCATGGCCGCCGGCCGGACGGTCCGCGCGACGGTCCCCAGCGCGACCTCCCGGGTGCTCGAAGGGGTTCCCGGTGCGGACTCGATCGAACTGCGTGGCGAGACCGTCCTCATTCGCTCGAAGGACTCCGACGCCGTCGCTCGATACCTGCTCACCCAGACCGACGCCCGCGACCTCGAGATCGAGTCGCGCGGCATCGAGGACGCCTTCCTGGCGCTGACCTCCGACGCCGAAGACGAGCCCTCCACCGACACCCCCGAGGAGCCGACATGACCACCGCCGCGGAGACCGCATACACCGCCCGAGCGGAGCGCCGCGTCCCGCCGATGGGCGGCTTGAACCCGACCCTGCTGCGGATCGAGCTGCTCCGGGTCCTGCGCAACCGGCGCACGATGATCTTCACCCTCATCATGCCGGCCGCGTTCTACCTGATCTTCGGCGTGGGCCAGAGCTACGCCAACCAGAACGCGGGGCGCGGAAACGTCGCGGCGTACATCATGATCTCGATGGCGGCCTACGGCGCGATGATCGCCTCGACCGGCGGCGGCGCGATGGTCGCCACGGAGCGAGCCCAGGGCTGGAGCCGGCAGCTACGGCTCACGCCGCTCTCGCCGGCGATCTACGTCTTCGTCAAGCTGCTCACCGCGATGCTCCTCGGTGCCCTGGCCGTCCTCGTCGTCTTCGTGATCGGCGTGTTCACCATGGCGCAGATGGACACCGTGGGTCTGTGGGTGTCGACCGCGCTGATCGCCTGGGCGGGGTCGCTGGTGTTTGCGGCCTTCGGGTTGTTCATGGGGTACCTGCTGCCGAGCGAGAACGTCATGCAGATCATCGGCCCGGGCCTGGCCATCCTCGCCTTCGCCGGTGGCCTCTTCGTCCCGCTCGAGGACGGGTCGACGCTGCAGAAGATTGCGCAGTTCACGCCGATGTACGGCATCTCGTCGCTGGCCCACGCGCCGCTGACCGGTGACACCTTCCAGTGGACCTGGGTGGTCAACGTCGCGGCGTGGCTCCTCCTCTTCGCCGGCGGTGCGATCTGGCGCTTCCGCAAGGACACCGCGCGGGTCTGAGGCCCAGGAACCTGGAGTACCCCGGAGTAGCGTCATGAGCGTGCCTGACCCCGTCATCCAGTACGACACCAGGTTCAACTGGTATGCCGCCTTGGGGGCCGGGGTCTGGCTGGTCTTCCTGGCCCCGGCCGTCCAGGCCGGCTGGAACGCCCGCGACACGATGGCCGGCTGGCTCGGCCTTTGCGCTCTGGGCGCCTTCTGCGTCCTCTACGTCTGGTCCTTCATCTGGGGTCGCCCGTACCGGCAGGACGGTGTCCTGTGGCGAACCGTGCAGCCCCGGGCCGTCCTCATTGTCGCCGGGCTTCTCGCGCTGGGGGCGATCGTCGTCCTGACCCTGCACCAGGACGGACTGGCCACCGCCGTCTACGTCGCCGTCGCCGGCATCACCCTCCTGCCTCGACGGTGGTCGCTGCCACTCGCGGCGCTGCTGGCGATCGGCGGTGAGACCCTGGCCCGCACGATCCCGGGGTGGCAGGGAGCCGACGGCGTGGCCCTGTCCGTGCTCCTCGCGGGATTCGCGGTCTGGGGCCTGTGGACCGCGATGCGGCGCAGCCGCGACCTCGTCGCGGCCAAGGAGGAGAACGCGCTTCTCATGATCGACCAGGAGCGGGCCCGGATGGCCCGCGACCTCCACGACATCCTCGGCCACTCGCTGACGGTCATCGCGGTCAAGGCCGAGCTCGCCGACCGCCTCGTCGACGTCAGCCCCGAGCGGGCCCGGGCCGAGATCGCCGACATCCAGCGGCTCTCCCGCGACGCGCTGGCCGACGTGCGTCAGACCGTCGAGGGAGTCCGCGAGCTGAGCCTTCCGGCGGAGCTGGCCCGCGCCCGCGCCGCTCTGCGCGCCGCCGAGATCGAAGCCGACCTGCCCGGTTCCACGGACGACGTGCCGTCGGACCTCCGTGAGCTGTTCGCCTGGACGCTCCGCGAAGGGGTCACCAACGTGGTCCGGCACAGCGCGGCGAGCCGCTGCACCGTCACGCTCACGGCCGACCGGATCACCATCGCCGACGACGGACGCGGTATGCGGGCCGCCGACGCATCTGCCGTGCGCGACGGTCACGGTCTCTCCGGCCTTCGCGAACGCGCCGCCGCGGAGGGAGCGCAGGTCGTCGTCGAGAGCCCGCCGGCTGGGGGCTTTCGGCTCAGTGTGGTGACGGCGCCCGTCGCGGTGGCCTCGCGGCAGCCCCCAGTCACGCCGCCGACCGCTGGTCGGTCCGACGCCGCCTCGGTGGGCGCCAGGAGCGCCCCCGCGACGCCGGCGCCGGCGGAGACGCCTCGGTGACGATTCGTCTCCTGCTGGCCGACGACCAGGCCCTGGTCCGCGGTGCCCTCGCCACCCTCCTCGACCTCGAACCGGACATGAGCGTCGTCGCCGAGGTCGGCCGAGGTGATGAGGTCGTCGCCGCGGCCCGGGAGGCGAAGCCGGACGTCGCCCTTCTCGACGTGGAGATGCCCGGTGTCGACGGGATCCAGGCCACCCGGGACCTGCGCGTCGCGCTGCCCGACGTGAAGGTCGTCATCGTCACGACGTTCGGCCGGCCCGGCTTCCTGCGCCGGGCGCTCATCGCCGGCGCCAACGGGTTCGTCGTCAAGGACACGCCCGCCCGTCAGCTGGCTGACGCGGTTCGCCGGGTCCACTCCGGGCTGCGCGTCGTCGACCCGAACCTGGCCGCGGACAGTCTGGCCGTCGGAGAGTCGCCACTGACCGCCCGCGAGACCGAGGTCCTGCGGGCCGCGCGCGACGGCGGCAGCGTCAGCGACATCGCCGGTGCGGTGTTCCTCTCGGAGGGAACCGTCCGCAACCACCTCTCGGCTGCCATCGGCAAGACCGGCGCGCGAAACCGCGCCGACGCGGTACGGATCGCCCAGGAGAACGGCTGGCTGTGACCGTCGGCGACGGCGTTCGCCGCACCCGGCTCGTCCTCGTGCACGGGTCACGGCTGTCCGCCACCCAATGGGCGCCGCAGACGACCCGGCTCGCCGCGGCGGCGGACGTCCACTCGTGGCTCGAGGTCGTCACGCCCGACCTGCCTGGCCACGGCGGCCGCTCCGGCGAGCCGTTCACCCTCGACCGCGCGGTGGGAGCGCTCGCCGCGGCGGTCGAGGCCGAGCCGGCTCCCGACCTCGTCGTCCTCGCCGGCCATTCTCTCGGCGGCTACGTCGCCGCGACCTACGCCGCCACGTTTCCGCGACGGCTGGACGGGCTGGTGCTCCTCGGCTCGGCGGCCGTACCCCGAGGGGCCGGGGCCGCCGCATACCGAGCCGTCGCCGCCCTGACCGAGCGTGCCGGTCCCCACCGGATGACCCGGGTCAACGACCGCGTCCTGGGCCGCCTCTACGCTGCCGAGCTCGTCGAACCAGTGGTCGCCGGCGGCTACTGGTTCGCGCCGACCCGCGCCGCGTGGCGAGACGTCATGGCGCGCTGCGGACCGCACCAGCTGCGCGAGCTCGCCGGCCCGGTCCTGCTCGCCGGAGGCGTCTACGACCAGCTGATGCTCCACGCGAGCCGGTATGCGCGTTCCGCACCTCGGGCGCGCGTCGTCCGCATTCCCCGCGCCGGCCACTTCGCCGGTTTCGACCGGCCCGACGAGCTCACGGCGCTGCTGCTGGAGTTCGTGCGCGGCGTGGCGGATGGGACACTGGGCCGGCCATGAGCACCGCCACCCTCGCCCCGCCGCTGCGAATCGGTCGGCACATCATCGGTTCGCCGGTCGTCCTCGCGCCGATGGCGGGGATCACGAACCGGGCGTTCCGACGGTTGTGCCGTGAGTTCGGCGACTCGTCGCTCTACGTCAGCGAGATGATCACGTCTCGCGCTCTCGTGGAGCGCAATGCGGAGACCATGCGGTTGATCCAGCACGACCTCGATGAGCACCCGCGGTCGGTCCAGCTCTACAGCACCGACCCCGACACGGCGCGTGCGGCGGCGCGGCTCCTCGTCACCGAGGACCGTACCGACCACATCGACCTCAACTTCGGTTGCCCGGTGCCCAAGGTGACGCGGAAGGGCGGCGGCTCGGCGCTGCCCTGGAAGCGCGACCTCTTCCGCTCCGTCGTCGCCGCCGTCGTCGAGGAGAGCGCCCGACAGGACGTCCCGGTGACCGTCAAGATGCGCAAGGGCATCGACGACGAGCACCTCACCTACCTCGAGGCCGGCCTCGCCGCCCAGGATGAGGGCGCAGCGGCGGTGGCGCTGCACGCGCGGACGGCCGCCCAGGCGTACTCCGGAACGGCCGACTGGTCCGCGATCCGGCTGCTCAAAGAGACGGTCACCGACGTGCCGGTACTCGGGAACGGCGACATCTGGTCGGCCGAGGACGCGCTCCGGCTCGTCGACGAGACCGGGTGCGACGGCGTCGTCGTCGGTCGCGGCTGTCTCGGCCGGCCCTGGCTCTTCGCCGACCTCGCGGCCGCGTTCGCCGGATCGCCGGTCCGGCTGCGGCCGACGCTGGGGCAGGTGACCGAGACGATGCGCCGGCATGCCGCATACCTCGTGGAGTTCTACGGCGACGAACGTCGTGGCTGCCGCGACGTCCGCAAGCACATCGCCTGGTACCTCAAGGGATTCCCGGCCGGAGGCGCGCTTCGCAGCTCGCTGGCCCGCGTCGACTCCCTGGCTGCGCTGGACCGCCTGCTCGACGGCCTCGACCAGAGGGCGCCGTGGCCTGGCGACCCTGCCGAGGGTCCGCGGGGGAGGGCGGGCAGCCCGCGCCGCGTCGTCCTGCCCGAGGGCTGGCTCGACTCGCGGGAGCTCACGCCGCAGCTGGCGGCCGAGGTCGCGGCGGCCGAGGAGGACAACTCCGGCGGCTGACGGTGGTCGCCGTTAGGGTCCGGTTATGGGTTCGCGGACCGGTGGCACACCCAACCAGCCGGCGCTGTTCTTCGACGGGCCCGAGGACTTCCGAGCCTGGCTCGAGGAGCACCACGAGACCGCGACCGAGCTGTGGATGGGTCTCAGCAAGAAGCACGTCGAAAACCGCGGGCTGACCTGGGAGCAGGCCGTTCCGGAAGCGCTCTGCTTCGGCTGGATCGACTCGAAGATGGAGCGCATCGACGACCGGTCCAACCGCCAGCGGTGGACGCCCCGCAAGCGGTCCAGTACGTGGAGCCGGGTCAATCTCGACCTCGTCGATGAGCTGACCAAGCAGGGCCGGATGCGGCCCGCCGGCATCCGCGCATGGGAGGCGCGACGCGAGGACCGGCAGGCGATCTACTCCTACGAGCAGGGCGGCGAGCTCGTTCTGCCGGAGGCGTACGCGATGCAGCTCGCCGCCAACCCGGCCGCCGCCGCCTTTTGGGCCGAGACGACTCCGAGCTACCGCAAGGTCTGCATCAACTGGGTGCAGTCCGCCAAGCAGCAAGCCACGAACGACAAGCGGATGGCCCAGCTCGTCCAGGACAGCGCGGCCGGTCGGCTCATCCCAAGCCAGCGCTACGGCGAGACGCCGAAGTGGGTCGAGCGGGCGGCCGCCGCGGCGAAGGCCACCGCACGCTGAGACAGCCGCCGCACTAGGGTGGGAGTGTGGCGTGGTTCTCGCGTAGGGACAAGCAGAGCGACAGTGCAGAGCCGCGCGACACGTCCCGCAGTGGGGTGGCCCAAGCCGATCCTGAGGACGTCGAGCTGCCGCTCCGCCCGCTCATCGAACGCCCGGGTGACGAGGAGTGGGCCCGCCTGGGTCGCGGTCGCGCTGCGCTGGAGAAGGCCGGTCTCGACCCGAACGACCTCGAGGCGCTGGGAGCCGCCTACGACCATGCCCTGACCGCCTGGCAGGCAGCAGGCAAGGGGGAACGGGAGGACGAGCGGGAGATCGTCGAGCGGTTCGCCATCGGCATCGGTGAGCATCTGCATCGCTCCACCGACCTCACCTGGTCGCGCGTGACCGACGCGTTCGGGACCGATCTCGCCGTGGCGGGCGGCAAGGACGACTTCGTCGTCGTTCCGAGCAACCTCGTCGCCGCCCGCTGGATGAATGCCGAGACGGGATGGATTCCGGGCGTGGTCGGCCACCTGGTACGCGTGCGCGCTGACCGCTGACCGCTGACCGGCGCGACGATCGGGTGCGGCCGATCAGCTGCGGCGGGCCAGCTTCACCGCTGTGCCGTACGCCACGATCTCCTGATAGCCCTGGCCGACCTCGTTGGCGTCGAACCGCATGGCGAGGATCGCGTCCGCCCCCCGGGCGGTCGCTGCCTCGACCAGCCGCTCGATCGCCTCCTCGCGGCTCTGCATCAGCTGCTTGGTCAGCCCCTTGAGCTCACCACCGACGATCGACTTGAGCCCGGCGCCGAGCTGGGCACCGACGTTGCGGGCGCGAACGGTGAGCCCCGTGACCTCGCCGAGGACCTCGGTGACGTCGTGGCCCGGCAGGTCGTTCATGGTCGAGATGAGCATGGCCGCAGCCTCCCACAGGAAGGGCCGGCGCCGACCGCATACATTGCCACCTGTGGCCATGACCGGAAGCTATGGCGCGCGCGACCGCGGGCGCTGGGTTACGGAGGATCCCGCGCAGAAGCGGGCCGACCGTGACGACTTCGCGCGCGACCGGGCCCGACTGATCCACTCGGCGGCGCTGCGCCGGCTCTCGGCCAAGACGCAGGTCGTGCAGCCGGGCAGCGACGACTTCGCCCGGACTCGTCTCACGCATTCCCTCGAGGTCGCCCAGATCGGGCGGGAGTTCGGCGCCGCTCTCGGCTGCGATGCGGACGTCGTCGACACCGCCTGCCTGGCCCACGACCTCGGGCACCCGCCGTTCGGTCACAACGGCGAGGAGGCGCTGGACGCCATCGCCGCCGACATCGGCGGCTTCGAGGGCAACGCGCAGACCCTGCGGGTGCTCACGCGGCTCGAGGCCAAGCGCTGGCATCCCGACGGCCGCCCGGCCGGCCTCAACCTCACCCGCGCCAGCCTCGACGCGGCGACCAAATACCCGTGGGCGCGCGGCGAATCGATCTGGGGAACAAAGAAGTTCGGCGTGTATGCGGCGGATTTGCCCGTCTACGAGTGGTTTCGGGACGGGATCGAGTCCGGCGTCCGGTGCCTCGAGGCTGACGTCATGGACTGGTCCGACGACGTCGCCTACTCGGTGCACGACATCGAGGACGCCATCGCTTCGCGGACCATCGATCCGCGAGTGCTGCACTCGCCATCCGACGTCTCCGTCGTCTTTCCCGTCGCGCGCTCGACCTATGCCCCGGATCTCGTGGAGGACGACTTCGCCCACGCGTTGGACCGGCTGCTCGCCACGAAGGTGATCCCCGACGCATACAGCGGAACCCGCGCGGATCTGGCCGCGCTCAAGGACATGACCAGCCGGCTCATCGGCCGGTTCGTCCTCGCGGTCGAGCAGGCGACCCGGGAGAAGCACGGCGACGGCCCGCTGACCCGGTACGACGCGCACCTCGTGGTGCCCGACGAGGTGCGAGCCGAAGCGTCGGTTCTCAAAGCGCTGGCTGCACACTTCGTGATGTTTGCCGACGAACGTGTGGGGATCATGGCCCGCCAGCGGGAGGTCGTCGTCGAGCTCGCCGAGTGGTTCGCGGCCGACCCTTCCCGGCTGGACCGAGACTTCGGCGCCGACTTCGACTCGGCGCTCGACGACTCGGAGCGGTTGCGCGTGGTCGTCGACCAGGTGGCCTCGCTGACAGACGGCCGGGCGATGACCCTCGCCAGGGCCGCGTCGTGAGGCGCGGCGGGGGTCGACCCCGTACCGTGTGCCGGTGAGCGCAGCCAAGGCCCTGGGCGGCCTCCTCGTCCTGGGCGTCGTCGCGGCCGGCGGGCTCTACGTCGGCGACCGCTACGCCGAGTCGCGGGCCGAGGAGTATGCGGTCGGCGTCGTCTCCCAGAGCATCGCCACGACGTCGTCGCCCGTGGTCGACATCAAGGGGTTCCCGTTCCTCACCCAGTTCATGAGCGGGACGCTCGACCACGTGACCGCCACCTCAGCGGGCGCCACGCTCGAAGGGGTTCCGGTCACGGACGTGGCCATCGACGCGACCCAGGTGAATGTCCGTCCGCCGGCGGGCCAGCAGCCGTCCGCGGGTCGCGCGACCGTCGTGGCGACGATCCCGACGGCGTCCCTCGAGAAGCTCGTCAAGGACCGCACGAACCTGACCGTGCAGCTCGCGGTGGACGGTTCGACCGTCAAGGCGTCGGGAAACGTCCTCGGCCTGCCGTTGGTCCTCACCCTCGCTCCGCGCGTCGACAGCGGCAAGCTGCTCGTCGACGCCCAGGATCTGACCCTCGGCGGCCGGCAGATCACACCCGAGTCGTTGCCCGGGGTGGTGCGGGACCGGGTCAAGGACATCGAGATCCCGCTCGAGGGGCTGCCGTCGGGTCTGGCCTTCAGCCGCGCCGAGGTCGTCCCCAACGGCCTGCGCATCACTGCTGACGGCACCAACGTCGTCGTCCCACAGACGGCGGCATCCACGGGCGGCGCCTGACTCGGCAGGTGTGGGCGACCGCTGGCTAGGTCCGCCGGCCGACCTACACTCGCCTCGTGGCGGGACGGTTCGTGGCCGAGGACGTGGCCACGCTCAAGGAGCGGACCTCGCTCGAAGAGGTGGTCCGCGAGCACGTGACCCTCCGCCGCTCCGGCAGCAGCCTGCTCGGGCTGTGCCCGTTTCACGACGAGAAAACGCCGT
>DATLPT010000126.1:0-2400 GCA_035535635.1 Lapillicoccus sp.
CCCGCGGTCGGTCTCGCCGCAGGTTCGGTGTCGGTTTCGCCGCAGGTTCGGTGGGGTCGGCGGCGTCTTGGGTAGCCGCCTCGAGCTCGCCTGGCGACCATCCATCGTCGGACCGCGGGAATGTGTGCGGAATTCTCGCCCGGCCACCGTGCCGGGCGCTCAGAGGAGGAGTCTGTGGCTCGACCAGGCCGGCGTCAGATGGACGCTCGCCTTACCGCTTGGCGAAAGCAGCGACGCGTCCCCGCCCCCGAGGACGTCATCTCGGTGCTCGCCCGCGCCGTCCGTGAGGTGGAAGCAGCTGTCGAGCGTCGCCGCGTGACGCCCGCGGTGCGCACGAAGTTCCAGGTCGTCGCACTGCTTGTGCGCGAGGAGCACGCCAGAGTTCGGGGGGAGCGCACCCGCAGCCAGACCCACCGGGCCGAGCAGCTGAAGCGCCTGGACGGGATCGCGACGATCCTCGCGAAGACCGCCGTACGCGACCCCGCGCTCCTCGCGCTCCTCGCGGAGGATGCCGTCGTTTCCGACGCGGCCAGGTTGCTGAAGCGGGACATGCTGAGGACGGTGGGTATCGAACCTGCTCCCGAGGAGACCGCGCCGACGGAGCCTGCGGCCGCTTCCGTCAGCACCGAGCGTCGGGTCGTGCCCCGGTCGGTCGTCTCTCGACAGCTGGCCACCCCGTTCCTCGCCCCCGACTTCTCGTCGGTCCCGCCGAGCACGGTCGGTCCGCGCCGCCTAGCCGGTTGGGAGCTGCTCAACCCGCTCCTCAGCTCGTTCGAACGTGCCGAGGGCGGAGCCCCGGCGTGCATGGCCCTGCCGGCACCGGCCCCTCTGCGCCTGCCGGGAAACCGGGAGCTGATGCCCCACCAGGCGCAGCTGGTCGCCGCTGCCGCGGCCGGCCACCGGACCTTCCTGCTCGCCGACGAACCGGGCCTGGGCAAGACGGCTCAGGCGCTGCTCGCCGCGGAGGCGGCGAACGCCTACCCGCTGCTAGCGGTCGTACCGAGCGTCGTAAAGACCAACTGGGCACGAGAGGCTGGCCTGTGGACACCGAACCGCTCGGCCACCGTGGTCCACGGCAACGGTGACGCGGTCGACGGCTTCGCCGACATCGTCGTGGTCAACTACGAGGTGCTCGACCGCCACGTGGGGTGGTTCGGCGACTTCGGCTTCCGCGGCATGGTCGTCGACGAGGCGCACTTCATCAAGAACAAGACCTCCCAACGCTCGCAGCACGTCCTGGACCTATCCGAGCGCATCCGGTTCCGCACCGCGCGCCCCTTGCTGATGGCCCTCACCGGCACCCCGCTGATCAACGACATCGACGACTTCCGGGCCATCTGGCAGTTCCTCGGCTGGATCGACGAGACCGAGCCGCTCGCCGAGCTGATGGACTCCCTCGAGGAGACCGGCCTGACCCCCGCGGACCCCGGGTTCCACTCCGCCGCTCGCAAGTGCGTGATCGACCTCGGCATCGTCCGCCGCCGCAAAGTCGATGTGGCTGCCGACATCCCCGCCCGCCGCACCGCCGACCTGCCCGTTGAGCTCGACGAGAAGGTCGGCCGTTCGATCCGGGCAGCGGAGCGCGACCTCGCTCGCCGGCTGGTGTCGCGGTACGAGACCGCACTGGCGAACCGTCGCTCCGGTGTCGTCGAGGGCATCGACCACGACCTCGTGCGCAAGGTGGCCACGTGGGAGCAGAAGGATGCGAGCAGGACGACGACCGGCGAGAACGTGTTCAGCATGATGCGGCGCATCGGCCAGGCGAAGGCCGGCCTCGCCGCCGACTACGCGGCACAGCTCGCGCGGAGCGCGGGCAAAGTGGTGTTCTTCGCCAAGCACGTCGACGTCATGGACGTCGCAGAGGAGGCCTTCGCCAGGCAGGGGATCCGTTTCTCGTCGATCCGAGGCGACCAGACGCCGGCGTCGCGGCAGACGAACATCGACGCCTTCGTGAACGATCCGGATGTCGCCATCGCGGTCTGCTCCCTGACGGCGGCCGGCGTGGGTCTCAATCTGCAGGTCGCCTCCAACATCGTGCTGGCCGAGCTGTCATGGACCGACGCGGAGCAGACCCAGGCCATCGACCGCAGCCACCGCATCGGTCAGACCGAACCCGTCACCGCGTGGCGGATCATCGCCGCGCAGACCATCGACTCCCGGATCGCCGAGCTGATCGACAGCAAGGCGGGGCTGGCGGCACAGGCGCTCGACGGCTTGGAACAGGGGGTGTCGTCGTCGGCGGACGTCCAACTCGAGGCGCTCGTCGCGCTGTTGACCGACGCGTTGGCAGCGGTGCCGCAAGGACGCGCAGCCTCACCGACCGGAGCCTGATCGAGGCACCTCTGGGTCTTCGTCGTGAAGTGTCCGAGGGGGGGACTTGGTACATGGCTGTACTGACCA
>DATLPT010000127.1:0-3665 GCA_035535635.1 Lapillicoccus sp.
GCCGTCGACCCTCTCCACCCGGACACCCTGGTAGCTGGCGCGAACGACCTGGCGGACATGCAGGCATGCTCCAAGGACGCCTCCACCCGGTTCGGCGCCTGCTCATATCCGCTCGGGACGTTCAATCTGGGCGTGGGCCTGCAGGGTGTGTACTTCTCGTTCGACCGGGGTCACACCTGGGACCAGCCCACCTACCAGGGGCTCACTGCAACCGGGTGCGATCCGACCACGGACTCGCCGACGAGCCCGTGCCAAGCGGAGGTGGGCGACATCCACACCGTGCCGAACTTCTACGAGAACGGCCTGCGGTCCAGGAGCGACCCGGGCGTGGCGTTCGGCCCCAAGCCCGCCGCCGACGGCACGTTCTCCTGGAGCAATGGCACGCGCCTGTACTACTCGACGCTCGCCACGAACCTCACCGACACGACGATCGGGACCGAGGGCCAGAACACCACCACGAGCGTGGTGGTCTCCCACTTCGACGACCTGTCCGCCTCCAACTACCAGGACCAGTCGAGGTGGTCGCGGCCCTTCTTCGTCGACAAGAACGTCGGCCCGACCGCCGGGCTGGACAAGGAGCAGGTGTGGGCGGACAACGCCGCCACGAGCGACTTCTTCGGCAACGCGTACGTGTGCTACACGGACTTCCACAGCTTCAGCGGCGGCAACAACTTCCCGCTGAAGCCGATGGTCGGGGTGTCCCAAGACGGCGGGATGACCTGGACCACCCGGCAGGTCGCGTCGCCGTCAACGGCGACCCCCCGTGGGTCCCATCAGGGATGCACCGTCCGGACCGACAGCCGCGGCGTGGTGTACGTGTTCTTCACCCACTTCACCGCCGGCACGCCCGGCCTCGGGTTCCACCAGATGATCAAGTCGTTCGACGGGGGCAAGACGTGGGGCAAGCCCCGCGACATCCTGCCCATGAACGACGCCTGCTGGTTCGTCGAGGTCCTCGAGGGGCGGTGCGTGTACGACGGCGTGGCCGGAGCCCGGACCGACCTCGCAGCGATGCCCAGCATCGACATCGCGAACGGCGCCCCGACGGGTGCGGACGCGACCAACGAGATCGTGGATGCCTGGAGCGACGGAGCCGACGGGCTGAACCACGAGAAGACACTGTTCTCGTACTCGACGAACGGAGGGAACAGCTGGTCCACGCCGACGGCGATCTCGCTCGCGGGCGACCGGTCCGCCTACTCGGCGCCCGCCATCGCCCCCGACGGGTCGGCTGTGTACGTGGTGTACATGGGGATCACGACGCCCATCGACGAGACGACGACCGGGACGGCGAGGCTGGAACACGGGGTGCTGTTGTCCGCGCCGCTGAACTCGTCGGGCGTGCCGGGCACCTGGACGACCGAGTTCTCGGGGCCGACGGGCGACCTTCGAGGGACGACCCAGGGACGCATCATCTACAACGAGTTCTTCGGCGACTACGTCTACGCCATCGCGACGCGCACGTATGGCGCCGGCGTGTGGACGGACGTCCAGAACACGGCGGACTGCCCGGCCATGGACGCCTGGCGGAAGGCCTCGTTCGACGCCGGGCACCGGATCCTGCCCGGAGCGCCCTGGCCCGGCGGTGACTGCCCGGCGAACTTCGGCAACAACGACATCCACAGCGCCACCACGGGCTAGGGATCGGATCGGTCGGAAGGGGAGGGTGGCGAGCGCCGCCCTCCCCTTCCATAGCCGACAGATCTCAACCGAGCTACCGCCGCTCCACGGTCGAATCGCCTAGGGCAAAGGTTCGTAGCGGCACGATCACCCCTTGTGATCGACCTTCTCTCCCCGGATCCGGAGTTGCGCCCTCCGGGGCATCAGGGGTACAGCGCAGGTTCGCCACGGTGACGGCCGTGCGGCCGATTTCCCAACCGGGACGCACCTGTCAGAGTCGTCCCAACGTCAAAGGACGCGATAGACGAGAGGGGTACCCGTCGCGCTGAGCTAGCGAGGCTCGCCGGTGACTGCTTGGGATTCTTCTGACGGCAGCGTTACGGCGCCGGCGGCTAGATTCTCCCTCGCGCGATGCGACGCGTTCTCCTGCTCGAGCATCGCGAGCCGTCGCTTGAGGGCTCGTCGGCGGCCCCAGCTTCCGCGGAGGAAGCCGACGCCAACGATCACCAGCAGCACACTGAGAGCCCCAAGGACGGCCCCTCCCAGCACCACCTCGGGTGTCGAGAGGCGGAACGAGCCGCCGAAGAGGGCGACGGTCTGGTCGGGGGCCGTGGCGAGGTCGTTCTCGACCAGGAAGTCCGCCACCACGCCGCCCGCGACCAGTCCGAGCAGGATGAGGAGTATGCCCATGCCGATCACCTCCTACTTCCGGATGAATCATGCTACCCCGCCCCCGGAACCCCTCGCTGAACCCTCTGTCCGTGCCTGCTCAGGCACGACGGGGCTACTTCCCGGGCTCCAGCGGAGGGTCTAAGGTGACGAGGGTTAGGGACGCCACCTTTGAGCTGGTGGGGCCTTCGGTTGCGCATGGAGGTGGGAGTAGGTAGCGATGCCACGTCCGAACCGGCGTTCGCGAGGCGGAGCGACCTCTGGGCCCCTCAGGGTCCTGGTCGCAGCTCATCAACCACTCCACCGAGAGCTGGTGCGCTTCTTCCTCGAGGAGGGAGGGTGCCAGGTGGTGGCGTTGGTTGCCCGAGGCGACGATGCCGTGAGCCTGGCTGCCGAGAAGCGACCCGACGCGCTGATCATCCACGAGAGCCTCGCGGCCATCGGAGATGAGGGCCTCATCCAGCGGGTTCGTCAGGGTTCGGAGTTCACGAAGATCGTGGTCATCACGCCTGAGCCGGAACGGGCGTGGAGCGGTCCGTCCCGCGGCGCCGATGCGTTCGTGGAAGAGTGGGTCGGCATCCAGGACTTGGGGCCCGTCCTGCAAAGGCTGTGCCGGGGCGCGCCCGTCCCGCAACACGCTCGGACGGAACGGGAGCCGGCGATTGCGGGCGCGGCCACGGCAGCCGGAGGGAGCGGGGAGCCCCCAACCGATCCTCCAGCGGTCGACCAGTCGAGAGGGTGGCAGGGTCGCTGGTACGAGCGCCTGCAGGGCGCGGCAGCGGCCTCCGTGATCCTCATCGCGCTGTTCCTTGGCCGCGGGCTGTTCCAACTACCGCCGACCTCTGGGGACCCGGGGACGGCGGCAGCCTCCGCGCACCTCACGAATGCCTACTCGACGCTGGCAGTCCTCGTGGCGAGCATGAGGGTCGGCATGTCCCCCGAGGTCTTAGCAGAGAACGCACGCAACCTCTCTGAAGAGCGCGCAAAGGCGATCGCATCGGGGGCCGACGTCACTCGACTCGATGCGGCGATCGCAGCGGAGGTGCCGCCGCTCCTGCCGAGCGTCACGGACGAGGGCGCCGCGGCGGTCACAGCCATCCTCGGAGACCTGGTTGTGGACGAGGGTCCGCCGCCCAGCCCCGAGCCCAGCCCGGCCGAAGAGGCGAGTCCGGAGCCGAGTCCTGAGGAGTCGCCGAGTCCGGAGCCCAGCGAGACCCCAAGTCCGGAGCCCAGCCCAACCGAGACGCCGAGTCCGGAGCCCAGCCCGACCGAGACGCCCAGTCCAACCGAGACGCCCAATCCAACCGAGACGCCCAGTCCAACCGAGACGCCCAATCCAACTGAGACGCCCAATCCAACCGAGACGCCCAGTCCAA
>DATLPT010000128.1:0-4214 GCA_035535635.1 Lapillicoccus sp.
AGCCGAGCACCACGATGACGACGACGATCGACACGGTGAAGGGGACGCGCTTGGCGATGTCGAGGAGGGGGCGGAGCGACTGGAGGAACGAGGTCGACTCCGTCTCGCTGCTCCCAGACGACGTGCTGACCTGGGACACCCCACTCCTCGAACAGCGACGCGGCTCCGGACGATTCCCACAGTAGCCGAGCGCAACGGTCTGTCTCGTTAGGCTGGCAGAACCATGAGCAAGACCGCCGCACCGTCCGCGCATACCCCCTCGACCCGTCCCGTCCGCCTGCGCGTCGCGCCGTCGCCGACCGGCGACCCGCACGTCGGCACCGCATACATGGCCATGTTCGACCTCGCGTTTGCGCGGCAGCAGGGCGGCCGGTTCGTCCTGCGGATCGAGGACACCGACCGGGCGCGCTTCTCGCCGACCAGCGAGCGCCAGCTCTTCGACACGTTGCACTGGCTCGGCCTCACGTGGGACGAGGGCCCGGACGTCGGCGGCCCGCACGCGCCCTACCACCAGTCCGAGCGACTGGCGGTCTACCGCCCGTATGCGGACCAGCTACTCGCCGAGGGCAAGGCCTACCTGTGCTGGTGCTCGCCCGAGCGGCTCGCTGAGATGCGCTCGGAGCAGCAACACGCGAAGCAGCCGACGGGGTACGACCGGTTGTGCCTCGGCCTAACCCGTGAGGAACGGGAGCGGATGTCAGGGTTCTCACCGGAACCGGTGGTCCGGATGCTCATCCCCGACGACGTCCAGCTCGAGTTCGACGACCTCATCATGGGGCGCACCAGGGCCCCCCGCCCCGACGACCAGGTCATCCTCAAGGCGGACGGGTTCCCCACCTACCACCTCGCCGTCGTCGTCGACGACCACGAGATGGGAATCACCCACGTCGTGCGCGGCCAGGAGTGGATCTCGTCGACGCCCAAGCACCTCCTGCTCTACCGATGGCTCGGATGGGACCCGCCGCGGTTCGCCCACATGCCGCTCCTGCGTGACGAGAACAAGGCCAAGATCTCGAAGCGGAAGAACCCCTGGGCGCGGCTCACGTGGTTTCGCGAAGAAGGCTATCTGCCCGAGGCGTTGGTGAACTTCCTTGCGCTACAAGGTTATCCGCCGATCGTCGAGTCCGATGGATCCGAGCGCGAGGTCTTCTCGTTCGCGGAGTTCACCGAGCGGTTCCGGTGGGAGGACGTCAACCGGGCGGGCGCGATCTTCAACCTCGACAAGCTCGACTGGCTCAACGGCGTCTACATCCGGACGCTGGGCGTCAAGGAGCTGGCGTCACGGCTGCTGCCGTACCTCGAGGCCGACGGGGTCCTCTCGGGCTCGCCGTCGCTGGGGGAGCTGGGCCGGCTGACGGCCGTCACGCAGCTCATCCAGACGCGGATCGGCAAGCTTTCCGAGGCGACGCCGCTGGTGCGGCCGTTCTTCGTCGCCGACGACCAGATCGAGGTCGCCGACGACGCCCGGGCGCAGCTCGACGACGGCTCCGCGGCGGTGCTGGACGCGGCGGTCCGGGTTCTCGGCGACATCGACGACCATCCGCGGGGGCTGCTCGGCTCGGAGAGCGGCTGGAACGCCACGGCCATCGAGGCGGCGCTGCGGTCGGCCATTGTCGAGGACCTGGGGATCAAGCCGAAGTTCGCCTTCGGCCCGCTCCGCACCGCGATGTCCGGGCAGCGAGTGTCGCCGCCGCTGTTCGAGTCGATGGAGATCCTCGGCAAGACCTCGACGTTGGCCCGGATCCACGCGTTACGCGCCACGCGGTGATTTGAGGGCCGGTGTGCGGGACCGGTAACATCGCTCCTCGGTCTCGCCGGTGGCGGTCATGCTTGACGCGTCCCGGGCGATACCCCCGTGGGGTATGGTGTAATTGGCAACACGACTGATTCTGGTTCAGTTATTCTAGGTTCGAGTCCTGGTACCCCAGCGAGGTCGACGAGATCCCTCGGCGGTCCGGCCGATTCGGTTCGGGCAGTTCCGAACGGGTAGGGTCTCGTCCAGCTAGGGCCCCGTTGTGTAGCGGCCTAGCACGCCGCCCTCTCAAGGCGGTAGCGCGGGTTCGAATCCCGTCGGGGCTACGCGTCGTCCGCGAGGAGGCCCGGACCGTCAAGCGTCCGGGTCTCCGCGCGCTCGTGAGCGTCTGACGTCTCCTGTCGTGCGACCGGCCGGTTATGGTCGCTGCATGCCGCACGCCGAGGACCAGCGGTGCGTCACCGTGGTCCTTTGCGGGTCGGACGGGTCGGTGGTCGGCCAGCTGCCGGCCCTCGTCGCCGGCCCGCGCTGGTGGCCCGAGGTGGACTCGGTCGTGGCGCAGGTCGAAGAGCGGTTCGGGCTCGTCGTCACCGTGCTGCGACTGCTGACCACCGACACCGACGTCGCGGGTGGGGACGTGAGCTACCTGGCGCAGGTGCGGTCCGGGCGACCTCCCGAGGCGACGGAGGTCGTCGACGGCCGCATCAACGATGCCCTCAGCAGCGACCCTCGGAACCGGCTCTGGTGGGCCGAACCGGGGGGGCTGGACCATCTGCCGGCCTGGGTCGACGCTGCGCTGCGGGCCCACGACCGACGCCGCACCGGTCCGCTGCGGCAGCGCAAGACCTGGAACCTCTCGGTGGTCGTGACCGCTCCGACCGACGACGGCCAGGTCTGGTTCAAGGCGACACCGTCGTTTCTCGCCGACGAAGGCGGAGCGATCCGCCGGGTCGCGCAGGCGGACCCGGAGATCGTCCCGGTGGTTCTGGCCCACGACCCGGGACGGCGGGCCCTGCTCATGGAGCACGTTCCGGGCGAGGATCAGTTCGGGCTGTCCGAGGAGTCGGTCCTGGAGACCATGGTCCGTCAGTGGGTGAGCGTGCAGGCGGCACTCACCGGCGACGTCGAGCACGCGCTGGCGATCGGCGCGCGCGACCTTCGGCGTTCGGCCCTGGTCGCCGCGGTGGAGGACCTGGTCGGTCGCTCCGAGGTCCGCACGGGCCTGGCCGACACGGACCTCGAAGCGGTCGAGACGTTGGTCCTGGATCTACCCGGGTGCCTCGACGACGTCGCCGCCTGCGGCCTTCCGGACGCGGTGCTCCACGGTGACATGCATCCGGGCAACTGGCGCCGTGACGGCGATCGGCTCACCCTCCTGGACTGGGGCGACATCGCCGTCGGCAACCCGATGCTCGACCAGCGAGCGTTCGTCGAGCGGCTGCCCGACCCGAGCCTCCGGGAGCGCATCTCGCAGCTCTGGGCCGGACTCTGGCGCGAAAGCGTGCCCGGCAGTCAGCCGGCGCGAGCCGCATCCCTGCTCGCTCCCGTCGCCGAGCTGGCGGCGGCCGCGACCTACCAGCGCTTCCTCGACCACATCGAGGTGACCGAGCGGGTCTACCACGCGCTCGACCCGGCCGACCGGCTGCGCGCCGCCGTCCGGGCGGGGCGTGCGGAGGACCGCGCTGACTCATGACCCGGTATGCCGAGGAGCCGGTCTTCGGGCCGTGGGCGCCCCGCCCGGTCGCCTCGATCATGGCCGACCTGCTCACTCGGGCGCGGCCCGCGCGAGCGGCGGCACGGACCGGCCCGCTCGTCGTGGCGGTCGTCGGACGCAGCGCCGGCGGAATGTTCACCGTCGCCGATCGGCTCGCCGCGGCAGTCGCCGGAGCCGTCGTCGTCCACACCGACGACGTGGCGTGGCATCAGGGCTACTTCGACTGGGATGAGCTGCTCGTCGACGGAATCCTCGGACCGGCGTCCCCGTGGCGAGGACGTGGCCTTCCGGCCTCCCGCCTGGGTCGAGCGCGGTCGCGAGGGTGTGATCGGCGTGTCGGCGGGCGCAGCCGTCCTCCTCGTCGAGGGCGTCGGATCCTCGCGAGACGCCCTCACCCCGTGGCTCGACGCGGCCGTGTGGGTCCAGTCGGACGCGGGCGAGGTGTACCGACGCGCATCGAACGCGACGTCCGGCTGGGCCGGACTCGCGACGAGGCGGTCGCCTTCTGCGACGAGTGGATGATCCAGGAGGTGCCGTTCCTCGCGGCGGACCGGCCGTGGGAGCGCGCCGACCTCGTCGTCTGGGGGACACCCCACGAGGGGATCGCGGGCCTACTGGTCAGCCCAGCGCGCGCAGGCCCGGAACCACCCGCTCCGCGAAGGTCGTGAGGAACCGCGACTGGTCGTGCCCCGGTCCGTGGAAGACGAGGTGGTCGAACCCCCAGTCGACGTAGGGCTTGACCTTGGC
>DATLPT010000129.1:0-6103 GCA_035535635.1 Lapillicoccus sp.
GGGTATGCGACGCGCGCGGTCCGGCTGCTCGTCGAGTATGCGTTCGGAGACCTCGGTCTGGGCCGGGTCCAGGCGCGCGTGCCTGAGAAGGACCCGCCTGCGCTGCGCGTGGCGCGGCGGGCCGGGCTCCGCAACGAGGGCGTGGTGCGCGTCCCCCGCCCGGCCGGCGACGCATACCTGCTGCTCGGGCGGTTGCACGACGACCCCGCGCCCACCGAACACGGCGGGTTCCGGGCGCTGCTCAATTCGTTCCTGCCCCGCAAGCGCGTCATCGCCCAGGCCCTAGTGCGGGACGAATCGGGCCGCGTCCTGCTCTGCCACCCGACCTACAAGGACGACTGGGACCTTCCGGGCGGAGTCGTCGAGGTTCGCGAGTCACCCCGGGAGGCCGCCTCCCGAGAGGTCCTGGAGGAGCTCGCTCTCCCGCTGCCCGTCGGGGAGCTGGTGCTCACCGACTGGCTGCCGCCGTGGGGTGGCTGGGACGACGCGCTGTGCCTGGTGTTCGACGGCGGCGTCCACCCCTCCTCGATCCTCGACGGGGCGGTGCTGCAGGCGCGGGAGATCCGCGCTGCCGCGTTCTGCTCGACCGACGACGTCCACGCCCGCGCCGCCGACTTCACCGCCCGCCGAGTGGTCGCCGCACTGGCTTCCCTCGGCCGGGGCGGAGCCTCCTTCACGGAGTCGGGCCGAACCACCTGAGCCACGACGTCGTCTAACGACCGTGTGACGTTGGTGAAGCCTCCGACGCGCGGTCGCGCAAGCGACATACGATGCTGGAAGAAGCCACTTCACGTGACTCTTCCGGTGCCCTACGAATTCTGGTGATCCCAGTCATGTCCACCCCGACGTCCACCTCGACCTCCAGCCGCAACACCGTCAAGCTCGACCGGGTCGTCATCCGGTTCGCCGGCGACTCCGGAGACGGCATGCAGCTCACTGGCGACCGGTTCACGACCGAGGCCGCGCTCCTCGGCAACGACCTGTCGACGCTGCCCAACTTCCCCGCCGAGATCCGCGCACCGCAGGGGACGCTGCCCGGTGTCTCCAGCTTCCAGCTGCACTTCGCCGACCACGACGTCCTCACCCCCGGTGACGAGCCCGACGTGCTCGTGGCGATGAACCCCGCCGCCCTCAAGGCCAATCTCGGCGACCTGCCGCGCGGCGCGACGATCATCGCCAACACCGACGAGTTCTCCAAGCGCAACCTCGCGAAGGTCGGCTACCCGAGCAACCCCCTCGAGGACGGCACGCTCGAGAGCTACCACGTTCACGCCCTGGCCCTGACGACCATCACCGTCGAGGCGCTCGCTTCCTTCGACCTCACCCGCAAGGACAAAGAGCGCTCGACGAACATGTTCGCGCTCGGTCTGTTGTCCTGGCTCTATACGCGGCCGATCTCGCTGACCGAGCGGTTCCTCACCACCAAGTTCGGCGCCAAGCCGGCACTGCTCGCGGCCAACCTCGCGGCGCTGCGCGCCGGGTTCAACTACGGCGAGACCACCGAGGACTTCGCCCACCGGTACGAGGTCGGACCGGCGCCGATGCAAGCCGGGCACTACCGCAACATCACCGGCAACGTCGCTCTCGCCTACGGACTGGTCACGGCTTCGCACCGAACCGGCCGCCCGCTGGTCCTCGGGTCCTACCCGATCACCCCGGCTTCCGACATCCTCCACACCCTCGCCGGTCTGAAGCGCTTCGGCGTGACGACGATCCAGGCGGAGGACGAGATCGCCGGCGTCGGCGCCGCGCTGGGTGCCGCGTTCGGCGGCGCGATCGGCGTCACGACGACGTCAGGCCCGGGCCTGGCCCTGAAGACCGAGACGATCGGCTTGGCCGCCTCTCTCGAGCTGCCCCTCGTCGTCTGCGACATCCAGCGCGGCGGCCCGTCCACGGGCCTGCCGACCAAGACCGAGCAGGCCGATCTGCTGCAGGCCATGTTCGGCCGCAACGGCGAGTCGCCGGTCGCCATCGTCGCGCCGCGCTCCCCGGCCGACTGCTTCGCCATCGCGCTGGAGGCGGTGCGAATCGCGACGACCTACATGACGCCGGTCATTCTCCTGTCGGACGGCTACCTGGCCAACGGCTCCGAGCCGTGGCCGATCCCCGACCTCGCCGACCTGCCGCTCCTCGATGTCGAGCTGGCCACCCGGCGCAACGCGGCGGACGCCGACGGCACCGACGTCTTCCATCCTTACCTTCGAGACCCCGAGACGCTGGCCCGACCGTGGGCGGTCCCCGGCACGCCCGGACTCGAGCACCGTGTCGGAGGCCTCGAGAAGGCCAACGTCACCGGCAACATCTCCTACGACCCCGACAACCACGACCTCATGACACGGCTCCGGGCCGCGAAGATCGACGGCATCGCCGCCACGATCCCACCACTCGAGGTCGATGACCCCGACGGCAACGCGGAGATCCTCGTCGTCGGATGGGGCTCGACCTACGGTCCCATCGCGGCCGCCGCGAGATCCCTACGCGAGCAGGGATTTCCGGTGGCTCAGGCGCACCTGCGGCACCTCAACCCGTTCCCGTCCAACACCGGCGAGGTCCTCACCGCATACCGGCACGTCATCGTCCCCGAGATGAACCTCGGCCAGCTGTCGGTGCTGCTGCGTGCCACCTACCTCGTCGACGTGCAGTCTCACACCTCGGTTCGCGGATTGCCGTTCAGTGCCGCCGATCTCGAGGACGTCATCCAGAAGGCGGTGACGGAATGACCGCCCTAAACGGATCCGCCCTGGAGTCCGGCCGAAACGGTCGGCCGGGTCATGGGCTCGACGGGGTACCGACCGTGCCCGTGGGGGCGCCGCCTCAGACGCGCAAGGACTTCACGTCCGACCAAGAGGTCCGCTGGTGTCCGGGGTGTGGCGACTACGCGATCCTGGCGGCCGTGCAGGGCTTCCTGCCCGAGCTCGGGCTGCGCCGCGAGAACGTCGTCTTCATCTCGGGAATCGGCTGTTCGTCGCGGTTCCCCTACTACCTCGACACCTACGGGATGCACTCCATCCACGGTCGAGCCCCGGCCATCGCGACCGGGTTGGCCACGTCGCGCCCGGACCTGTCGGTGTTCGTCGTCACCGGTGACGGTGATGCTCTGTCCATCGGCGGCAACCACCTGATCCATGCGATGCGCCGCAACGTCAACCTCACGATCCTGTTGTTCAACAACCAGATCTACGGGTTGACCAAAGGTCAGTACTCCCCCACGTCGCAGGTCGGGCTCATCACGAAGTCCACTCCTCTGGGCTCGGTCGACCACCCGTTCAACCCGGTCAGCCTGGCCCTCGGGGCGGACGCGACCTTTGTGGCGCGGACGATGGACTCCGACCGCAAACACCTGACGGAGGTGCTGCGGGCGGCCACCGCACACCGCGGCACCTCGCTCGTCGAGATCTACCAGAACTGCCCGATCTTCAACGACGGTGTCTTCGACGTCCTCAAGGACCGCTCCGAGGGTGAGGCGCGGATCCTCCACCTCGTCCACGGCGAGGAGATCGCGGCGGGCTCCGACGTCGTGGTGCGCCGCGACGACGGCAGTCTCGACGTCCTCGCGCGCGCCGCCGCCGACCCGGAGCAGATCGTCCGGCACGACGCGCATGCCGAGGACTCGTCGCTGGCCTTCGCGCTGTCGCGGCTCGACGACCCGAGCCTGGCGCACGTACCGATGGGCGTGTTCCGCGACGTGGAGCGCTCCACCTACGACGACCTGGTGCGGGCGCAGATCGACCGCACCGTCTCGGACGCTGGCGGACCGGCCACCGACCAGGACCTCGCCGACCTCCTCGCCGGTCGCGACTCCTGGATGGTCGAGACGGCCCCGAGGGCGTGACCGGCCCGACCGAGACCCGGCCGGCGGCCTCCGCCGAGGCGCCCCAGGACGAGCAGCGGCGCGGCGTCGTCCAGGGCTTCTGCGCCTACCTGCTCTGGGGGCTGTTCCCGCTCTACTTCCACGCCCTCCTGCCGGCCGGTGCGTGGGAGATCCTGGCGCACCGGATCCTCTGGACCTTCGTTTTCTGTTTGCTGCTGCTGGCGATTCGCCGGGACTGGGCGTGGATTCGGCCTTTGCTGGGGCGCCGGCGTTTCCTCGGGGGCATCGCGGTGGCGGCGGTGCTCATCGCCGTCAACTGGGTCCTGTACGTCGGCGCAGTGGTCTCCGGCAACGTCTCCGAGGCGGCCCTCGGGTACTTCCTCAACCCCATCGTCACCGTCGGCCTCGGCGTGGTCGTCCTTCGGGAACGACTGCGTCCGCTGCAGTGGGTCGCGGTGGGGATCGGTGTGGTGGCGGCTCTCTACCTGTCCGTCGGCGCCGGCCGGATCCCCTGGATCGCGCTCGCGCTCGCCGCGACGTTCGCGCTCTACGGCTTGCTGAAGAAGCGTCTCGGTGCGACGCTTCCGGCCCTGCACGGCCTCGCCGTGGAGACCACCGTGCTGCTGCCGGTGGCCCTGGGACTGGTGCTCTGGCTCGGCCTCACCGGTACACAGACCTTCACGACCGAAGGCCCCGGGCACACGGCTCTCCTGGTTCTCTCAGGCGTGGTCACCGCGGCGCCGCTGCTGCTTTTCGCCGCCTCGGCGCGAAGGGTGCCGCTCGTGACCGTTGGGCTGCTGCAGTTCGTGACGCCGGTCATGCAGCTGCTCTGCGGCGTGGTCCTGCTCGGCGAAAGCATGTCGCCGCAGCGATGGGCGGGGTTCGGGATCGTCTGGCTGGCGCTCATCGTGCTCACGGTCGACTCCCTGATCGGGGTGCGGCGCCGTCGCCTGCGTGACGCGGCCGACGACGGTGTCTGCGAGCCGGCCCCCTGACCATCTAGGCGGCGGTGAGCTGTGCGACGGCGGCGGCGCCGTCGAGCCACACGTTCTCTCGCGAGATCAGGCCATTGCGGAACTCGAAGACGTGCAGGACCCGGATGCTGATCAGGCGGCCATGACCGGGGATGCCCATGAACTCGCCCACCACGCGTGCCGTCCAGATCCCGTCGTCGACGACGAAGTTGTCACCGTAGAGGCGGTGCTTGATGTCGGCTCGCTCGCCTTTGACGTTGGCGAACAGGTGCCCGTACCGCTCGCCGGCGGCGCCGGGCCTGTGAAACTCGCCGGCTGGATCCCCCACGACGTCGTGGACGACGTCGTCGGTGAAGGTGGTCAGGGTGCCCTCGACGTCTCCGTCCGCTTCCCGCTCGAAGTGGTCCTGGAGAACGCGGTCCATCTCTTCCCGGGTGAGGCTCGGTGATGGTCGGCATGATCGATCCTCCACTGGAATTCGGCAAATGACTTTACTGATCGCCTAACGAATATGTGGATGTTAAGGTGGACTGTGGCTCAGGTCAAGGGGCGCCGGACGTACACGTCACCACTTCGGGACAACCAGGTCCGCGCCACTCGGCAGGCCATCCTGGGGGCCGCCCGCGAGCTGTTCGTGGCCCAGGGGTATGGCGCCACGACTGTGGATCAGATCGCGCAGCGGGCCGGAGTCAGCAAGCCCACAGTCTTCACCGCGGTCGGCAACAAGCAGACCGTGCTGCGTGCAGTGCGTGACGTCGCGATCGCCGGCGACGACGAGCCGGTACCGGTGGCGCAGCGGCCGCTGGTCGACCGGGTCCGCGCCGCGCCGGACCAGCGCCGAGCGGTGGCCCTGATGGCCGCCCACCTGACCGCCGTCGCCGGCCGGTACGCGGAGATCAACGAGGTCGTGCACACCGCCGCCGACGGAGGGGACGAGGGCCTTCGAGAGCTGTGGACGACCGAAGAGGAGCAGCGCCTCACCGGCGCCCGGCTCTGGCTGGAGCTGCTCACCGACAAGGGCGGCTTGCGCAAGGGCGTGGCCCCCGCGGAAGCCGTCGACGAGCTCTGGCTGCTGATGTCGCCCGACCAGTACTACCGGCTCGTCCACCGGCGGGGATGGAGCCCGCGCCGGTACGAACGGTGGCTCACCAGGGCCATCGGCCGGTTGCTCCTGCCCGAGAGCTGAGGGACAGGTCCAAGCTCTCGCGCTGGCGAAATCACCCCCGGCGGTCAACGATGGGTCCATGGCCGACGGTAGTCAGCAAGAGACCGAGGACGAGGACGTGCCGACTGCTCCGGCCGATCCCACTGATCCGCC
>DATLPT010000130.1:0-19621 GCA_035535635.1 Lapillicoccus sp.
CACCTACCCGCGCTCCGCCTCGCGCTCGAGGCGCACCTCACCGCCGAGACTGTCGGTACCGTGCGTCAGGATGAACCCGTGATCGCCGCCTGACGACCACGACGACCGCCACCGAAGTTCAACGAGAAGCGGGACAACCTCCAGCGTGCCCCCAGGGTGTAGGAATCACCCTGTGAGGCGGTGGGCGGGGGCGCTGGCGGGAGTGGCGCTCATAGGAGTCATGGGCGCCTGCACGGGCGGCGGTGGCATCAGTATCCCGACGAACATCCCCACGACCATTCCCACCTCGATCACCCTGCCCACCATTCCTACCCAGACCGTTACCACCGAGACACGCACCCAGACCGACACGGTCACGGTCACCACGACCGCCACCTCCCGGCCCTCGACGCGGACCGTCACCGAGACCGCCACGCCCTCCCCCACCACGACGGTTCCGGCCGAGCCGACCAGCAGCACTGGGCTACCGCTGTGGGTGTGGCTGCTCCTCCTCATCCTGCTGATCGCCGTCATTGTCCTCGTGGTGTGGCTGGTCCGCCGCGGACAGTCCCGCACGGACTGGGATGAGAAGATGGCGCAGGCCCGCCGCAACGCCCAGTGGTTCGAGGACTCGCTGGTCCAGCAGGTCATGGCCCGCGGATCGACGGCCGAGGCATGGCGGACCTGGCAGGCGGCGCAGCCGCGGCTGCTCTCGCTCGACGAGCAGCTCTACGACCTGTCGACCACCGCACCCGACGAGGAGCGGGCTCAACAGGCCGGCCAGCTGCGTTCCCGTGTCGCCGGCTTGGTGGAGGCGATGGGCGCGGACACCTCGACCAGTCCAGACGCGAACGTCGACGATCTCCGGGCACGGCGCGCCGCGGTCTGGCGCGCACGGACCGAGCTGCGCAACCTCCTCGACGCCACCGCGCCGGATCGCGCCGGACCGCTCCCGCCGCAGACCTGACGCGGGCCACGCCGCGAACGCCGCCAGACGAGACCTACGGAGCCGGCGGCGCCGGCGCCACCTTCTGCTGCAGCTCCGCCTCGACCCAGGCGTCGACCTCGGCCCAGATGTCGTCGACCCACTCGAGAATGCCCTTGACGTCAGACGGGATCGTCCCGGCCTCCGCGACCCACCAGTGAATCGACATCGGCCGGTAGTCGACGGGGATCGCCTCCCAGATCTCCAATGGGGTGACCAGCAGGTCCAGCCCGGCGTGGGCCAGCACCAGGACGTCGACGTCCGGCCGCGCCGACAGCGCCGCCGCGACACCGCCCGGACGGGGCGGGAGTACGTGCTCTTCTTCCTGCGCCTCCTTGGCTCGCTCGTACTGCCCCGTCCGTAAGAGGTACCGGACCGCGCGCTCGTGCCGCTTCGGCGTCCAGTTGCCGCCTTCGGGGAAGATCAGCAGCGCCTCGTCCCGCTCCAGCGACGTGGCGAGCCGCGCGACGTGCTCGACCCGGTCGTCGCCCGCGCCGGTGACGGACGGCAGAAAGTAGCAGTCCAGCCGGTTGAGCAGCACGTCGATGCCGGGATCCCACTGCATCGCTGCCTTCAACACGACCTTGGGCCTGCGCCGGAACGTCGTGAGGATGAGGTTGACCAGCGTGAACGAGTCCCCCGGGCCGGCGTGCCGGCCGAGGATCACCAGCGGGCGGTGCGGCGGCGGCAACGGTCCCGCGTCGACGACCACCCGGAACCCCACCATGGACCGCGACGCCTTGGCCAGCACCCGCAGCGCGAGGCGCAGCAGCGCGGTGTGCCGCTCGCGCCAGAGCGTGACGTCGCGACCCGGAAGCGGCTGTACGAACCACAGCGCCCAGCACCCGAGGAGCATCCCGACGTCGGTCCACAGGTACGCCATCGCGAACGACACGACCCGCAGCAGCCGGCGTCGCCCCGGGAAGATGGCGATCACGGCACCGATGACGTAGAACGGCAACAGCACCGCCGTCAGCAGAACGACCATCGGCAGCCACAGCACGTGGAGAACCCGGCGCGCCCACAGCGGCGGTACCCACATGGTCATCACGTCACCTCGGTCCCGGCCAAGTACCCGCGAGTCGCCGCGCTCGCCGCCTTGATCCGGGCCGCTACCTGGCTGGCGCCGCGGTAGCTCATCGTCATCGACGGCGACCGCTCCGAACCCGACGGCAGCACGTGCACGGCGATCCCCTCGGGAACCCGCTCCAGGTCCTCGTTGAACCGGTACCGCCGCGCGATCTCGAACGCGACGAGCCCCACCTCCCACGGCCAACGAGGCTCGCGCAGCGCGTGCTCGATCCGCCCCACCTGCAGCACGTAGACGGTCCGAGCCCCGAGGTCGATCGCCCGCGACACGGGAATCGAGTGGACCAGCCCACCGTCCAGGTAGTGCCTGCCGTCGATCTCCCGCGCCGGTAGGAGGCCCGGCACCGCACACGACGCCAGCACGGCATCCACCACGGGTCCCGAGTCGAACCAGCGCGCCGACGCCGTCTCGATCTGCGCGGCGACGCACTGGAACCGGACCGCCAGGTCCTCGATCCGCATACCGTCCAGCTCGTCCGCGAGCAGGCTCTCCAGCGCGTCGCTGGAGTGGAGATGGCTGGCCAGCCGCGCGACCCGCTGCGCGCGCGCCAGCAGCGAGTCGGCGAACACCCCGGACCCGGAGGCTCGGACCCAGACCTCGGCCAGCCGCCCCACCGCAGCCGGCGTGGGGTCGGCGGCCAGGAACGCGCCGTTCACCGCCCCCACGCTCGTCCCCACGACGAGGTCCGGGCGGATGCCCTCACCGAGCAGCGCCTCGAGCATCCCGACCTCGCTGGCGCCGAGAATCCCGCCGCCTCCGAGCACGAAGGCGACCGGACCGGCCTGCGCTGCCACGACCCGAGGCTAGTTGTCGCGGGCGTTCGAGAGCCTCCCGCACCCTCCCTGCCGGCACACACGTCACATACCCCGGAACTACGCTCGCCAGTATGCCGGGACCCACCTTCCGGAAGGCCGGCGCCCACGCACCCCTCGGCTACTTCGCCTGGGAGGCGGCCGGACTGCGCTGGCTGGCCGCCGTTCCCGGTGGCGCCGCGGTGGTCCCGGTCGTCGAGGTCGGCGAGGACGAGCTCCTCCTGGAACGGCTCCAGCCCACCAGCCCGAGCCGGCAGCAGGCGGAGGCGTTCGGTGCGGCCCTGGCGACGACTCACGCGGCCGGAGCCGCCGCATACGGCAGTCCGCCGGACGACTGGCGCGGCGACGGCTGGCTCGGGCCGCTCAGCGACCTCCTCCCGCTGCCCCTGAACCCGGTCGCCACGTGGAGCGAGTTCTACGCCCGCCAGCGGCTCGAGCCGGTCCTCGCTCAGGGTCGGCGGCTCGGCATCTACGACGACGAGGCCGCCGCCCTGTTCGAGAAGGTCGCCGCTCGGGTCGCGTCGGGCGAGTTCGACACCGAGGAACCGCCGTCCCGGCTGCACGGCGACCTCTGGGCCGGCAACATCATGTGGACCTCACGCGGCGGCGTGCTCATCGACCCGGCGGCGCATGGCGGCCACCGGGAGGCCGACCTCGCGTTCCTCGTCCTCTTCGGCGCGCCGCACCTCGACGCGATCCTCGGTGGGTATGCGGATGTGGCACCGCTCGCCGACGGCTGGCGGGAACGCGTCTCCCTCCATCAACTGCACCCGCTGATGCTCCATGCGGTGCTCTTCCGGGGCGGGTATGTCGGACAGAGCTTCGCGACGGCGCGGCGCTGGACCTAGATCACCCCACGAACTTCTCCGCTCCGCTCCGATACTTCGCGGGGACCCCGCCTAGACGAGCGCGAAGCCGATCTTGCCGGTCGAGATATCGGCAGTTTCCACCCGGACGCGCACCTGGCGACCGACTTTCACGTCGCCGCGCGCCGCCGCGACGATCGCCGGATCGGAGAGCTGCACCGTGAGGACGCCGCGCTTGCCGTCGACATCGACGACGTCGGCCGGGAACTCGTCACCGATGCGCGAGGCCATCACCGCCGCCTCGACCGCGTCGGTGGACTCGCGTTCGACGGCTCGGGCGCGGCGGTCGCCCTCCTGCATCGTCTCGGGCAGTCGCGGCAGCGCTTCCCTCACCCAGCCCGGGACGTCCTCACCCGCACCGATGGCGGCGCACAGCACCAGGCCGTACCGGTCGACCAGCCGTCGCAGCGGCGCCGTCACGTGGGCGTACGGCGCGGCCACCGCCGCGTGGCCCGGCTGCTCCGGGGGCTGGCCATCGAAGGACGTGTAGGCCGCACCGCGGAAGAGTGAGGCCGCCTCGTGCAGCAGCGCCAGTTGACGAGGATCGGTGAGGTCGAGGCCGCGGATGAAGTCGCCGTAAGGCAGCGCGGTCGGCCAGTCGACGCCCAGTGACCTGGCCTGCCGGCGGAACCGCGCCACACTGCCCTCATCGGGGGGCGGCATGGTCCGGAGGATCCCGACCCGAGCGTCGAGCATCATCTGGGCGGCGACCATCCCGGTGAGCAGGGACAGCTGGGCGTTCCACTCCTCGGCTCGGACCGGCGGGCGGAACCCGAGCTCGAAGCCGCCGTCGGCGCTCAGGGTCACTTCCTGCTCGGGAAGCGGCAGGCTGGCACCGCCGCGCTCGGACTCGAGGGCGATTCGCTTCCCGCCGATCTCCTTGAGCAGCAACAGGTTCTCGTCGGCGGTGCCCGCGTCGACCGCTTCCTGGACGCCGACGTAGTCGAGTCGCGCGCGGCTGCGGATCCGGGCTCGGTGGACCGAGGCCGTCGCTACCTCGCCCCGCCCGTCAAGTTCGATCTCCCAGACGAACGCCGACCGCAGCTGCCCTTCGAGAAGGCTGCCGGCGTGCTCGCCGATGACGTCAGGGTGCAACGGAGTTCGCTCGTCCGGGGCGTAGACCGTCTCGACCCGGTGGTGCGTCTCCAGGTCGAGCGGTCCACCCGGGGCGACGTACGCGGGAACGTCAGCAATCGCATACCGCACCCGGTACCCCTCCCCGGACCGCTGGAGGCACAGCGCCTGGTCGAGGTCCATCGAACCGACCGGGTCGATGGTCACGAACGGGACGTCGGTCTCGTCGCGGTCCGGCATGGCGACGTCGCGGGCGGCCCGTTCCGCTTCCGCCTCGACCTCGGCCGGAAACGCGCCCGGCACGTCCAGCTCGGCCCGGATCGCCGCGAACCGCGACAGCAGTGCAGCCCGGTCGACCTCGGTATGCGTCGGCACCGGAGTGGTGGTCCGGAACCGAATCTCGCGCTGCGGCATGGCCGTCACCCTAGGACCCGCGGCCGGACTACCCTCGCAGCACCGGTTCCGCCGACGAGTCGCAGGAGGCGCGATGGCCCTACTGCCCGATCGGACCACATTGCGGCGACGGTTCTTGGCGGAGTGGCCGCAGATCGTGCGCATCGTCATCGCGGGCGTCGTCAGCTGGGAGGTCTGCAAGCTGATCGACACGAGCTCGGTGCCGATCTTCGCCGTCGTGGCCCCTCTGATGGCGATGCGCGAACAGCCGTATTCGGCACTGAACGTCTCCTTCGACCGGATCGCCGGCGTTATCGTCGGCGTCCTCCTGGGACTCGCGGTCATCAACCTCGTCGGGTTGAACGTGCTGTCGGTCGCGCTCGTCCTGGGGATCGGCCTGCTCATCGGCGTGTTCCTGCGCGTGGGCGTCACGCTCAACATCCAGGTCTCGCTCACCGGTCTGCTGGTCTTCACCAGCGTCGACCCGAACACCTACGGGTTCACTCGGCTGTGGGAGACCCTCATCGGGGCCGCGGTGACGGTTGTCCTCTCGCCGTTCCTCCTTCCACCGGACGCGGGGAAGCTGTACCGCGCCGAGTTTCGCCGCGTCTCCGCTCGTCTGGGCGAGCACACCGCTCAGGCCGCGGTCCTCGTCGGGGAGGGGGGCCGCAACCACGAGGTCATCGTCGGCCTGATGGCAGAGGTGCGGAAGACGAACGACAGCGCGAACGCCTTGCCAACCAACCTGGAGTCCGCCCGCAAGGCAGTGCGGAACAACCCGTTGCGGCGTCGCAAGATCGGGGAGCTCGACGCGCTGGTCGAGGTGACCGGCACGGTCGTGGAGACGGCGCACTGGCTCAGGTTCCTCGTCGAGGAGCTGGTCGACCTCTCGGGGCGCCGAGACGTCGATCCGCTGTGGGCGACCAGCGGTCCGCGGGTGTCACGGGTGCTCCAACCGGTGGCGACGGTGATCGACGCGGCGCTCGTCCGCGGGACGACCGCCACCGGCGAGAAGCTCACGATGGCCGAAGCCACCAAGGCGCTGGCCGAGTGGCGTCGCGTCGACCATCATCCGATCGCCGTCATCCTGCGCCGGTCCTGCTTCCGGCTGGTCCGAGCCGTGGGCCGGCTCGTGGGTGAGGAGGTTGCTGTCCCCCCGGGAGGCCCCACGCACGTCGATGACGTCGTTGACCCGACCCTTCACGACACGTCCAGTGCGCCGCCGTAGTGATGCTCTTGGGCTGAGCCGACTTAGCCCAGCTGCTCGAGGGCGATGACGACGTCCTCGACGAGGTCGAGCGGGTCCTCGAGCCCGACCGAGATGCGGATCGTCCCGTCGGTGATCCCGACGGCGGCGCGCGCCTCGGGAGTGAGCCGGCGGTGCGTTGTCGTGGCGGGATGCGTGACGAGCGACTTCGCGTCGCCGAGGTTGTTGGAGATGTCGACGATCTCGAGGGCGTTCATGACACGGAAGGCGTCCTCCTTGCCGCCGTCGACAACGAACGTGACGACGCTCCCGCCGCCGGACATCTGACGTTTCGCAAGCTCGTACTGCGGGTGGCTGGGCAACCACGGATGCAAGACCTTGATCACCCGGGGGTGCGACTCGAGGGCGGTGGCGAGCGCCAGCGAGCTCTCGTGCTGACGGTGGACTCGCAGCGACATGGTCTCGAGCCCCTTGACGAGGGTCCAGGCGTTGAAGGGTGACATCGCCGGACCGGTGTGGCGCATGAGGTTCTTGACCGGTCCGCCGACGAACTCGCTGGTCCCGAGCACCGCGCCGCCGAGGACGCGGCCCTGGCCGTCGATGTGCTTGGTGGCGGAGTAGACGACAACGTCGGCGCCCAGCTCGAACGGCCGCGAGAACACCGGCGTGCCGAAGACGTTGTCGACGACGACCTGCGCCCCTGCCGCATGCGCGAGGTCGACCACCGCACGCACGTCGACGAGCTCCTGCATCGGGTTGCTGGGCGTCTCGAAGAAGACTGCCGTCGTGGGGACGCTCAGCGCCGACTTCCACTGGTCGAGGTCCGGTCCGTCGACGAGGACCGTCTCCACGCCGAAGCGAGGCAGGATCTCGTCGACGATGACGAAGCACGACCCGAACAGGGCGCGCGAGCTCACCAGCCGTTCGCCCTGGCCGCACAGCGCGGCGAGCGCAACCCAGACGGCCGCCATCCCGCTGGCCGTGGCGAAGCAGGCCTCGGCGCCCTCGACGAGCCGCATTCGCTCCTCGAACATCCGGACCGTCGGGTTGCCGTAGCGCGAGTAGATGAACTTGTCGATCTCGTCCTTGAACGCCGCCTCAGCCTGCTCGGCGCTGTCGTAGACGAACCCGCTGGTCAGGAACAGCGCTTCGGCGGTCTCGTCGAAATCGCTGCGGGCCAGCCCGCCCCGGACGGCGAGGGTGTCGGGCCGGAGTTCTCGCATACCGGGGAGGATAGAGCCGCGCTTCTTCAGGCGAGATGCGACGTCCGGTTGACGAACGGCACGGACATCCGTCCGTCCGGCCACATCTCGACGGCGGTCAGCGAGGCCGGGTCGGTGGACAGGGCCCAGAACCGCTCCTCGTCGATGCCGAGGACCCGGGCGAGCACGACGAGGATCGGCTTGCGGCTGGTGACGACGACGGTGGTGTCACCGGTGCCGATGGCTTTCTCGTACGCGCGAAGCACGCGAGTCTCCAGCTCCACCAACGACTCTCCGCCCGGGCGGCGGTAGTCGCGGTCGCGCCAGAGTCGCATGAGGTCGTCGGCCTGCTGCTCCGCCAGCTCGGTGAACACGGCACCGTCCCAGTCGCCGAAGGACTGTTCGTCCCAGTCGTCGTCGAGGACCGGTGCGACGCCGAGGACGTCGGCGATCGCCGCGCCGGTCTGGCGGGCACGGGCCAAAGCCGAGGTGACGAGATGGACGTCGCCCTCGACAAGAGTCCTGACTGCCGCGGCCGTCTGGTCCGCCTGGCGCCGGCCGGCCTCGCTGAGGTCGGGATCCGCGCCTCCGCGACCGTCCACCCTGCCCTGCTCGGTGAAGGGTGTAACCGCATGGCGCACGAGGAGGAGCCGGGTCGAGCCGGTGAGACTCGGGGCGGAAGGCTCGGGGTTCTCGCCGACCGCGGTGACCTCGGCCGGGTCCGCGCGTTCAGTCGCGGTGGCGACCTGTGGCCGCGTGGCGAGCGCCCGCGCCAGAGTGTCGACAGTGCGGCCGTCCATGCCGACGTTGCTGAGCCGGTCGGCCGCCCGGTTGGCCTCTCGGGGAACCCAGGTCCAGCGCACCTCACCCAGGTCGGCGAGCAGGTCATGGGCTCGCCGAGCGAGCTCCCTCATGTCGGGGTGCTTGGTCTTCCAGCGGCCGGCCATCTGCTCGACGACCAGCTTGGAGTCCATTCGGACCTCGACGCCGGCTCCCGGGGCGAGCGCGGCGGCCGCTTCGAGCCCGGCGATCAGGCCCTGGTACTCCGCGACGTTGTTGCTGCGCTGGCCGAGCGGTCCGGCCCGTTCGACGAGCACTGTGCCGGTGTCCGCGTCGCGGACCACGGCGCCGTAACCGGCGACGCCGGGATTGCCGCGCGAGCCGCCGTCGGCCTCGACCACGAGCCGTCGGGGCGGAGCCGCCGGCGACGGGGCCGGCTGGGCGGCGTCACTCGGCATCAGGACGCGGGCAGGCCGGACTCAGCGGTCCGCACGAGGATCCGGCCGCACTCCTCGCAGCGCAGCACCTCGTCGGCGGGCGCCTGGGTGATGCGGTTCATGTCGACCTGGTTGAGCTCGATGTGGCAGCCGCCGCAGCGCCGCTGCCGCAGCTCGGCTGCGCCGATTCCCGCGTGCCCGGACCGGATCCGCTCGTAGAGAGCCACGAGGTCCTCGCCGACCGCGGCGACGGTCGCCGCGCGACGCCCCGCCACGGAGTCGCGCTCCGACGCATACTCGCCCATCGCCGCGTCGCGGGACTCGACCGCGGCGCCCAGCCGGCCGGCGAGCTCCTGCTGGTCGTGTTCGAGAACGGTGACGTGCTCGCCGAGCGCCTCGGCGCGTTCCATGACCTCGAGCTCGATGTCCTCCAGCTCAGACTGCCTTCGGGACAGCGAGGTCAGCTCGTGCTGCAGGGCCTGCAGATCCTTGGCCGAACCGGTTCCGGCCTCGAGCCGAGCCCGGTCGCGGGCCGCGCGGTCGCGAACGAGCTGGACGTCGGCCTCCGACTTCTCGACCTCGCGTTGCACGTCGGAGTGAGCGGTACGCGAGTTGACGAGCTGAGTGTCGAGGGTGCGGGTCTCGTCCTCCAGCGCCGCGATCTCCCGGTGCTGGGGCAGGTTCGCCGTCGCATGGTCGATCTGGTCGAGGCGGGTGTCGATGGCCTGGAGGTCGAGCAGCGCAAGCTGACGGGTCGGGTCGGCTTTCAGCTGGTACTCCCCTCTGCGGCGTTCGCCCCCACGACGAACGTCCAGGGCTCCGTGCGCAGGGTCGAGACGTAGGTGTCCAACCTAGACGACCCGTCGGGTACCGCCTCGACAAGGCGACGTACCGCCGAGGCCAGCCAGACCGACTCGCTGGCCCAGTGACCCGCGTCGATGAGGTACGGCCGGCCCCCGCGGGTCGTCTCGCGCTCCTCCAGCGCGGGATGGTGGCGAAGGTCGGCCGTGACGTAGACGTCCACGTCGGCCGCCCGGACGACGTCGAACCGGTCGTCGCCGGACCCCCCGAGGACGGCGACCTTCTCCACGAGCGCGTCGGGATCTCCGCTCACGCGGATGCCGCCGACGGTGGCCGGCAGTCCGGCGGCGACCTGGTCCGCGAAGGCCCGCAGCGGCATCGGCGCGGGCAGCCAACCGATCCGGCCGAGCGCATACGGGACGTCCTCGAGCGGTCGAACGTCGGCGAGCCCGACCGCCTCGGCGAGCGCGTCGCATACGCCCGGAAAAGCGATGTCGGCATTGGTGTGGGCGCAGTAGATGGCGAGGTCGCCGAGGATGGCTCGGGTCAGCGTCTCGCCCTTCGCGCCGGTGGTGGCGACGCTGTGGATGCCGCGCAGCAGCAACGGGTGGTGAGTGAGGAGGAGGTCGGCGCCGGCGTCGACGGCCTCGCGCACGACGGCGAGGGTCGGGTCGACAGCGAGGTGGACGAGGCGGACCGGCTGGTCGAGGTCGCCGGCGACGAGGCCGACCTGGTCCCAGTCCATCGCGGTGTCCGGCGGGTAGACCGACTCGAGCGCGCCGACCACCTGCCGCAGGGTGAGCGGGTCGTCGAGGGGCACATGGCCGACGATGCCACACCCGCATAGCGTGGCGGGATGGAGACCCCGAGCCCCGACCACCAGCGCCCCCACGGCGTGTCCGACGACACCGTGGAGGCGCTCGGCAAGCTGTCCGAGGCGCTCGAGGTGGTGGAGAACGCCCGCGGCTGCTTGTACGCCTTCCACCGGCTCACCGGGACGGGTGACCTGGCGCTGGGTGATGCCGTAGACCTGCTGCGCGAAGCCGGGCACGACGAGATCGCCGAGCGCATCGACCGGGAACTGCTGGGACGCAACGTGATCGAGGGGCGGTGGACCTTCCAGATCGTCGAGGACTACGACGACGGCTACTACGCGCTGTTCAAGCAGCTCGAGGCCGGGGCGCGCGAGGAGCTGGTCGGCGGGCGGCGGCACCTGTACGAGGCGGAGATGAAGGAAGAGCGGCGCACGCACGGTGCTCGCCATCACGAGGCGGCGCCGGACCCCGGCGAGTGAGGGCGTCTGACGCGCCGGGTCAAACGCGAGCGGCCGGCGGGAGGAGGCGGTCGTCGGCCTCGGGCCAGTACCGAGGCTCGGGGCCCAGGGCCACGAGCTGGGGCACCTGCTCCGTGCACCAGTCAGAGACCTCGCGCGCGCCGGCGAGCACGTCGGCGCTGAAGTCGGACCAGGCGACCCACTCGGTGTCCTCGACCTCGTCGAGCGCGTGCTCGGGATCCGCGCCGTCGGCCAGCCAGCCCGCATACACGGGGCACTGCTCGAGCTCGACGACGCCGTCCATCTCGGCGCGGTACGCGAACCGGGGAAGGACGAGCCGCAGCGCCGTCGCCTCGACGCCGAGCTCGCGCCGGGCCCGGCGGTGCACCGCGTCAGGGAGCGCCTCGCCGGGGGCGGGGTGACCGCATACCGAATTCGTCCACACGCCGGGGAAGGTGCGCTTGCTCAGGGCGCGGCGGGTGACGAGCAGCCGGCCGGCGGGGTCGAAGAGGTATGCGGAGAAGGCCAGGTGCAGGGGCGTGTCGGGGCCGTGGACCTCGGCTTTATCGGCGGTGCCGGTGGCGCGGCCCTCGTCGTCGAGGAGGACGACGAGCTCGGTGGTGCGCACGCCTCACCCTAAGCGGCAGGCGGTTCGGCCGCCGACACGTGTCCGACCGTCGGCGGCAGAGGCCCCGTGGTGCCACGATGGGCCCGTGACGACGCCGATGAAGGCCCCGGCCGGCGCGGCACCGCCTGTCGGGGAGCCGCGGCGGGAGACCGCGGACGCGATCGTCATCGGCGGCGGCCCCAACGGGCTGGTCGCTGCAATCACGCTGGCGGACGCCGGTTGGGACGTCGTCCTGCTCGAGGAGCGGGACAAGGTCGGCGGCGCGATCTCGTCCGTCGAACGGGACGGCTGGGTGATGGACGAGTTCAGCGCCTGCTACCCGCTCGCCGTCGCGTCGCCGGTGATGTCGCGTCTCGGGCTGGAGGACCACGGCCTCGAGTGGTGCCGGTCGGACGTGGTGGTCTCCCATGCCGGCCGGCCGGACGACACGGTCGGAGCGACCATCTTCGCCGACGTCAACCACACGGCCGCGGCCCTGGCGGAGGACCGCCGCGAGGACGGGCCGGCCTGGCTGGAGATGGTCGAGCAGTGGTACCAGCTCAAGGCGCCGTTCCTCGACGCGCTGTTGACCAGGTGGCCGCCGGTCGAGGCGGGATCCCGGTTGGCTCGCTCGGTCGGCGCCGCGGACATGCCGGCGCTGGCGCGGTTCTTCCTGTTGCCGGCCACCCGGATGGCCGAAGAGCGGTTCGCCGGCCAGCGTGCTCGAACCCTGTTGCTGGGCAACGCGATGCACGCGGACATCCCACCCGAGGCCCCCGGCAGCGGGCTGTTCGGGTGGTTGATGTCGATGCTCGCGCAGGACGTCGGGTACCCCTCGCCGCGCGGTGGGGCCGGGCAGCTCGCCGCGGCGCTCGCGGCGCGGGCCCGGGCGGCTGGAGTCGAGATCCATACGGGTGACCGGGTGGACGCCATCGACCTCGTGGATGGCCGGGCGGCTCTCGTCCGGACCGCCAGTGGGGTGACGGTGCGCGCGCGACGCGCGGTCGTGGCGGACACGAGCGCGCCGATGCTCTACGAGGAGCTCCTCAGCGAGCACGCGGTTCCCCCGCGGCTGCGCCACGGGCTCCGTGAGTTCGCCTGGGATCTCCCGACGGTCAAGATCAACTACCGGCTCCGGTCGACGCCGCCCTGGACCGCGGCGAACGCGCGCAAGGCCGCCGTGGTGCACGTAGGAGCCGACGTCGACGGAATCGTGCACTGGGCGGCCGACCTGGCGACGCATACTGTTCCGTCCAACCCGTTCGCACTCGTCGGCCAGATGACGACCGCCGACCCGAGCCGGTCGCCGGCCGGGACCGAGGCACTGTGGCTCTACAGCCACCTCCCGCGCGGCGTCATGGACGACGCGTCGGCGGACCTCCTCGTCAAGCGATCGGAGGAGATGCTCGACCGGTATGCGCCGGGCTGGGGCGACCTCGTCCTCGACCGGTGGGTGCAGCGGCCGTCGGATCTCGCCGCGGCCGACGCGAACCTCGTGAACGGCGCGGTGAACGGCGGCACGGCGCAGCTGTTCCAGCAGCTGATCTTCCGCCCGGTCACCGGGCTCGGGGGTCCGCGGACACCGGTCGACGGGCTCTACCTCGGCAGCGCGGCGATCCATCCGGGCGGCGGCGTGCACGGGGGGTGCGGGTTCCTCGCCGCGCGGCAGGCGTTGCTGGACCATCGGTGGTGGCGCCGACCGGGGACGGCGGCCGCGAAACGCCTGCTCCGCCGCCTCGAGCTCTGACCGCAGCGGCCCCGGCCAGATGTGAGAGGTGTAGAGCTCCGGACCGGCGACCTGGAGCTGGGCTGCGACACGACCCGCACGCCACGCTCGCGCAACCGCGCCTCCACACGGGCGAGGTCCTCCTCTGTGACGAAGTTGACCTCGACCGTCCCCTCGTCCTGCTCGGGATTCGGTCGACGCCATGTCCGCCACGTGCACCATCGGCTGCAGTCGAACTCCGGACGCCGACTCCCGTCGCGCCGTCAGCACCTCCGTCACGAAGTCGGAGAGAGACTCAGAAGACTAGGTCTCTAGCCGGCGCTGAGCCGAACCGCCTCGGCGACGACATCGACCAGTCGCCCCGTGCGCGCGAAGGTCCGGCGCTGTCGCGTCGCGCCGGAGCCTGTCGACAGCAGCCGTGCGACTCCTTCCTCGACGCGCTTCAGATCGCCGAACGACACTAGCGCCGGACGGATCGCGTCGACCAGCCGCTCGACCACGACCGCCGCCCGCTCTGGCCGCATCGTGGCCGGGTCCACGAGCACCCCGTCGACTCCGTCGTGGGCGGCCTGCCACGTCGCCAGCCTCACGAGCGAGGTCGGCAAGGGCAGCGGCGGCTCCCCCGCTGCCGCGGCTCGCGACGCCGTCTCGACCAGTCCCCGGCAGATCGCCGCGACGACCATGGTGTCGTCGAGGTCGGCGCAGACGTCCGCCGCCCGGATCTCCACCGTGGGGTACCGGTGCGACAGCCGCGCGTCGAAGTAGATCATTCCGTCGTCGAGCAGCACGCCCGACTCGACCATCGACCGCACGACCGAGTGGTACGCCGCGGCCGACCCGAACAGGTCGCTCGGTCCCGCCGACGGCCACCGCAGCCACAGCTGGGAGCGGTACGACGCATACCCCGTGTCCTGCCCGTTCGAGAACGGCGAGTTGGCCGAGAGCGCGAGCACCACCGGCAGCCAGACCCGGATCCGGTCGATGACCGCAACGCCGTCCTCGTCCGACTCCACGCTGACGTGGACGTGGGAGCCGCAGGTGAGCACGTCGTGGACGACCGGCCCGAACCGCTCCATCATCCGCAGGTATCGCGGCTTGGGCGTGATGAGCCCGTCCCCCGCCAGTGGTGCCGTCCCGAGCGCCGCCGAGCCGGCGCCCGCCTCGCGAGCCGCGACGGCGACGCGGTGACGCCAGCCTCGCAGCTCCCGCTCGACGTCGGCGAGTTCGGTGCACGCGGACGACTGCGTCTCCACCATGTACCGCTGCAGCTCCCCCTCGACACCGCCCTCCGAACCGGCCTCGGGCGGCCGGCCGCTCGCGGCGGCGTCGATGACGCGCCCGGCTACCGACCGGGGACGCCCGGTCGCCACGTCGACGAGGAGCATCTCCTCCTCGACCCCGACCGTCCTGGCCCCTGTTCCCATGCGAGCAGTCTGCCCAAGTCGGGGCCCCACACGCGCCGGCCGGTCGGCAGGGCGCGGGGGCGGGTAATCGCCTGCGCGAGAAACGGCGCGGACTCAGCCGAACGGCGTGACGAACCGGTGCACGACGTAGCGGCCGACCGTACGGCCGAGGGTCGAGCCCTGCTGGTCGGAGCTCAGGAAGTGGAAGCCCACGAGGACCCGGGCCTGGTTGACGTCACGGACCACGTCGCGCAGCCGCGAGTAGTCCCGAACCGTGGCGGTAGCTCGGCTGTCGAGCGTGAGACTGATCCGGTCGGTGCCGAAGAACGCCTCGAGGGCCGTGATCACCGCGCCGCTGTGACAGGCGTGTGCCGACGGGTACTCCGGGAAGTTCGGAGTTGCCCCCAGAGGCTGCCAGCTCACGTCGGCCGCCGTGTTGGGGTTGCCGTCGGTGTCGGCCAGGTGGATCGCCTGGTACGGGCGCCAGAACCAGTAGTGGTACTTGGCGTCGAAGCAGGCGATCATCGCGTCGCCGCCCGCAACGTGGGCCATCGCCAGCATCCGCGCCGTGCTCGCCAAGCCGAGTCTTCGCGCGGCGGCCAGCCGGAGCATGCCGTCGTTCCACTGTCGGATGTCGTGGTCAGTCCAGAATTGTGCCTGGGTCGTCTGGTCGGGCGTCCTGCTGGTGCTGTCCATGCGGCCCAGCTGTTCCACCTGGTTCAGGTCGTCGGCGTACTGCCGGGTGGTCAGCCCGCTCGGGCCGGCGGGGCGGAACTGTGCGGCAGCCCTGAGCGTGAGCGGCCGCACCCCTGGGAGGCGAAGTCCGAGGACGGCTCCTGTCGGGTTGGGCTGCCAAACGCCCGGACCTGGCGGGGGTGGGTTCAAGTCGGCGAGGCTCGGGTTGCGTTCCAGGCCGTCGCCCGCTCGCTGGGCGAGCACGGCGGCCGCGACGATGCGTCCGACGAGAATGCCGCGGGCTTTCGCCGGCCCCTCCGATATCGCGCTCAGGTATGCGGTGTGGTCGGTATCCAGGGTCGCCCGGTTGGCGCCCAAGCCCAGGGCCGGGAGACCCACCAACGTCTCGTATGCGGCGGTCGCGATCGCCGCCTCCGGGGAGGCGCCCCGGTCGTGGACTGCCGTCGCGTAGGGCCGGAAGCCACCCTCGACGGCCACGGTCGCGTCGTAGATGGCGAGGTGGACGATGCCCATGTATACGGCCGCCTCCCCCGGGAACTTGTTCCCGAAGTTCTCCACGCCGAAGGTCCCGCCGGGACCGGCGGGGACGATCGCGCACCTCGCCTCCGTGCTCCAGAAGGCGACTGGCGTCGACGCCGCGGGGTAGTTCGCCTCGGCGGCACACTGGGTGCGCGGCGTGGTGGCCCCGTACGCAGGGCTCGTGCCAAGGATCGAGGCCGCCCCCAGAAGGGCAGCCGCCATCGCCAGTCGTGATTTCACGGGATCTCCTTCCCGGACGCGATCGCCTCGACGATGCGGAGTGGCTCCAGCCCGGCTCGCTGAGCGACCCGCTCAACGACGTGGGCGGATGCGGCCGCGAACCGGAAGAAGCAGATCTCGTCCTCCGGGACGTGGATCGAACCCTCGAAGTGGACGCGCGTCCCCTCGCGCCTCGTCTCCTCGGCGGCCGAGCGCGCTCGGCCTTCTCGCTGCTCGCGCTCATCGGCGGCGCCGCGCGGGAGAAACGTCTCGACGAGGTAGTTCGGCACCCGATCGACGCTAGGGAGCCGTCCTCAGCTTGGAATCGTGAGATCCCCTGAGGTTTGCTCGGCGGCCCGAAACGTTCGGGCGAGCTCGGCCCGCGAGCGAACGCCGAGCTTGGAGTACGCGTGGGAGAGGTGGGTTTCGACGGTCCGCTCACTGAGGAAGAGGGCGGTCGATACCTCGCGGTTCGTATGCCCCTGCGCCACGAGCGCGGCGACGCGCCGCTCGGCGGCCGTCAGGCCGGGCTCTCGGGTACGGCCACCGAGCCGGCCCAGCTCGGCCCGCGCCTTCACCGCCCAACCGGCGGCACCGAGGGCCTCGAAGGCCGCGACCGCCTCCTCGATCACCGCACGGGACGCGCGCTTCTGGCGCGTGCGCCGCCGCATCACCCCGAGGGAGAGCAGGGCGCGGGCTCGCCCGAACAGGTCACCGACCTCCTGGTGCTTCTGTACTGCCTGTTCCAGAAGCGCAAGAGCGCCGTCGAGGTCGCCGCGGGCCGCCGCGACCAGGCCTCGGCTCCGCAGGACCTCGGCGAGCTCCCAGGCGTTCTCGACGCGTGCCGCGTCGGTCGCCCACCGCTCGAGCACGCCGATCGCGGCCTCGGTTCGCCCCAGAGCGAGAAGAGCCTCGACATGCTCCCCCGGGCGGTAGATGAGCGTTGGCCCGGCCAGGCCGGCCGCACGTCGCTCGGCCTCGACGAGGTCGAGCTGCTCGACTGCGCCCAACGGATCACCGGACCAGAGGTCGATGAGCCCCATGATCGCGCGGACCACGCGTCGCCCTTCGCTCCATCCGCCGCGTTCGACGTTCTCGAGCGCCTGCCGGGCGTAGTCGCGGGCGCGGCTCTCGTCGCCGAGGTAGGCGGCCACCAGCGCGAGCCTCCCGTACCCGCCTTCGACCTCGTGGCCGGCCGGGTTCAGCTGACTCTTCAGCTCGCGCATCTGCTGCGCGTAGTCGGCCGCCTCCGCCCAGCGACCAGCGCGGAGCTCGAGGAGGACGTACGTGGCGCAGATTCCCGCGAGCTCGCTCTCGTCGTTCGTCGCGGCCCAGGCGCGGTACTCCTCGAGAATCGACCGGGCGGCCTGGAGGCGGCCGAGCGAGAGCAGGGCTTCGCCGAGAGTCATCGTGGTCAGGGCCGTCGATGCCAGGTCCCGACTGGAGCGGGCCATCTTCACGGCGCGCTCGGCCAGCGCCAGGGCATCCTGCCTTCCGGTCTCGAGGCGGATCCACGCGAGCTGGCTCATGGCTCGCGCGATCCGGGAGTAATCCCCCAGGTCCTCTGCGAGCTTCATCGCCCCACGAGCGTGCGCCTCCGCCGGCACCGTCCCCTCCGTCTGCACGAGGACGGACGCCAGGACCACGTGAGCGCGCAGCCGCACCTCGCGATCGCCCGGGCTCTCGGCGAGCGCCTCCCTCGCATATCGGGCGGCGGCCACCGCGCCACCCGCGCCTCCCGCCCGCGCGTGGATCTCGCTCAGCAACGTGAACGCCTCCGACCGGGCGAGGGGCGAATCGGCTTGTTGGAGCACGCTCTCAGTCAGAGCAAGAGCCCGATCCGTAGCCGCCGCGGCGACATAGTCCCGTGCGGCACCCAACAGACGGCGTCGCGCGTCATCCGGATGCCCGGGTGACGTTCGCTCGGCCGCCAGCTCCCCGAGCTCGGCAGCGACGTCGGCCGCCCCCCGGACGCGCGCCAGCGTTGCGGCGTCTTCGAGACGTCGAGCCACGCTCTCCCGGGCGACCCTTGGTCCCAGCGCCACATGCCGGGCGGACGCGATGGGGTCCTGGACCACGGAGGCGAGTCGTCCGTGGAGTTCGCGCCGGTCGTCTGGTGCTGCGTCTCCGTAGAGCGTCGACGCCAGCAAGGGATGGGTGAACCTCACGTCCTCATGCACCTCGACGACATCTGCCGCCACGGCCGGCGCGAGGACTCGGTCGGTGACCCCGGTGGCCGCGACGACGGCGCGGCTGGGCCGGCCCAGCGCGGCAATCACCAAGAGCGCCGCACGGGTTTCCATCGGAAGCGCGCCGAGCCGCCTGCGCACGAGATCGGCGAGTGAGTCCGGAACCGGGACGTCAGCCGCCGCCCGGTCCAGGGTCCGGGCCAGCTCAATGGCGTAGAAGGGGTTCCCGCCAGACGTCTGGTGGAGCCGAAGCAGCGTCGGCCGGGCGAACGTGCGTCCGAGCCGCTGCTGGAGGAGCGCGTGCACCGCGCCGACGCTCAATGGGCCCAGGAAAAGTCGTTCGACGTGGTCATCGGCAAGCGCGCTCTCCGGCCCCGTGGGCGCCGCCCCTCGATCGATGCGCCGGGCCAGGAGAACCCTGACGTCAAACGTGTCCAGCCGGCGCAACGCGAAGGCCAGCACCCGCGACGAGGCGTCGTCCAGCCACTGGACGTCGTCGATCGCGACCAGCACGCTCCGTTCGCTCCCCAGCAGCTGCAGCGCATGACGGGTCGCGAGGCCGAGCGCACGGGGGTCCACCAGGTCGCCGGCAGCCTCCTCGCGCAGCAACGCGACCTCCAGCGCACGCCGTTGCGGGGGCGGAAGAGCGGGGAGCACGACGTCGAGGACAGTGTCAAGCAGGTCTCCCAGTCCCATGTAGGCGAGTCCGTGCTCGGCCTCGGTCGGCCGAGTCGAGAGGACGAGGGAACCCCGGTCGCGGGCCGCGTGCACCGCGGCGAGCCATAGCGTCGATTTCCCGATCCCCGCGTCGCCGTCGAGCACGAGCGCAGCCGGGGTGGAGATCGGGGTCTCGAGGAAGGCCTCGACCACCGCAAGCTCCGGTTCGCGGCCCACGACGTCGGCGGTCGCCATCGCGACATGGTGGCACTTCCTCTGCAGCATGGCCGCCGGCGCGTGTCAATCGAGGGCAACCCACACAACGGTGGGCCCGGCCGCGATCGAACCGACGACACCCGCGGTGTAAACGCGAGCCGAGGACATCCGTGACCTGCGGCGATGAGTCGTGAAGCGCCTCTGACCAGGCCCTTTACCGTTTGCAAGCGTTGAGCCGCGTTGGTCGTCTGCGGACTTTCTGCGGACCTGTTGCGGACCAAAAGCAGTCGCCGAAGCCTTGACGTCCTTGACGGATAGGCGATATGGCTGAGGTCGTGGATGCGGGCCCCGGCGTGGGATGTCGGATGTGCTGCGGCTGCGGCAGCGGCTGGAGGCGGTGGCGGTGGACTGCGCCCAGGGCGTCGTGACCCAGGAGCAGCTGGACGCGGCGACGCGCACCCTCCGGGCCCGGATCGCCGAGTTCGACGGT
>DATLPT010000131.1:0-9025 GCA_035535635.1 Lapillicoccus sp.
CCGCACCCGCTGGCGGTGCTCTTCCCGGAGCGGGCGCCGACGCCGCTGACGTCGCTGCCGCAGCGGCTCAGCCTCCTCGCCGGGACGGGACTGGACGCCGTGCTGGTCATGGAGTTCACCACCGACTTCGCTCGGCTGACGCCGGAGGAGTTCGTCGAGCAGGTCTTCGTCGACGCCCTGCATGCGTGCGCGGTGATCGTCGGCGAGGACACGCGGTTCGGCTGGCGGAACTCCGGCAACGTGGAGACGCTGCGCGAGCTGGGCAAGACCCACGACTTCGACGTCATCGTCCTCGCCGATCTCGGCGACGGTGAGCGCTGGTCCTCGACCATGGCGCGGGCGCAGCTCGCCGAGGGTGATGTCGAGGCCGCCGCGGTCGTCCTCGGTCGCCCGCACAGGGTCTGCGGCACCGTGGTTCACGGCGACCACCGCGGCCGGGCGCTGGGCTACCCCACCGCGAACCTTGGGCCTGACGTTGAGGGACTTGTGCCGGCAGACGGCGTGTATGCGGGGTGGCTGGTGCGTCACGACCTTCCGGAGCAGACGGTGGACCGGGTCCTCCCGTGCGCGGTGTCGATCGGGACCAACCCGACGTTCGACGGTCACGACCGCCGGGTCGAGGGGTACGTCCTCGACCGCACCGACCTCGACCTCTACGGCGAGCGGGTGTGCTACGAGCTCATCAAGCGACTGCGGCCCACCCTGAAGTACGAGGGCGTGGAGCCGCTGGTCCAGCAGATGCGGGCCGACGTCGCTCAGTGCCGGGACATCCTCAGCACGATCGTCCCCTCCTGACGATCGGGCCGTCGAAGGACCTGTCGCTGCCGAGGCCCATCGTGGACGACTTCCGACGCCCCAGGGTCACGAATCGTCCACGTTCCGCGCTGGACGGCGGCCCGCGCCGAGCCGCGCCACGACGGGTCACGCCGTGCGCCTGAGTCCCCTCCGCGCGGGGCGGAGGGGACTCCGCGAGTGCGCCGTATGCTTCGGAGCTGGACCGTCAAGTGCGCAGGCCGAGCTGAGGGGCAAGGTCGACGAGAACGTCGCGCAGGTAGCGGATCGTCGGGCTCGACCGCATGCTTCGCCGCCAGGCCAGTGACACCTCGCGCGTGGGGACCGGGTCCCGGACCGGCAGCACCCGCACCGACGCGGGCAACGGCTCACGACCCAGGCGTGGGATCAGCGACACGGCGGCGCCATGACCCACCAGGGCGATGTGCGAGGACCACTCCGCCGCCCAGAACGACACCCGCGGCGGACCGCCGACGCCGCTGAACATCCGGGTGAGCCACTCGTGGCAGACGCTCCCCACGGGTGCGGACGCGAACACCTCTCCGACCAGGTCGGCCGGAGTCACGGACAACCGCCCGGCCAGCCGATGGCCGACCGGGACGAGGATGTCGGCCACGTCGACGCCGATCGCGGTCACCTCGACGTGGTCGGGGTGGGCGAGCGGCGTGTCACCCCACTGGTGCACCAGGGCCGCGTCCGCCTGGCCTGAGGCGACCGCCTCCATCCCCAGAGGAGGGTCGAGCTCCACCAGGCGCAGCGCCAGGTCGTGGCCGTCGGCCGCGACCGAGGAGAGCATCGGCGCCACGAGCCCGCGCACCGCCGTCGAGAAGGCGGCCACGCGCAGCCGCCCGGCCACGACCGATCCGGCGGAGCTCAGGTCCGACTCGATCTGCTCCATGCGGTCGAGCAGGTCGGCGCCGTGCTCGGCCAGGCGCTCGCCGTGGTCGGTGAGCAAGACGCCGCGTCCGTACCGCTCCAGCACCGCCGCACCGGTCTGGCGCTCGAGCTTCTTGATCTGCTGCGACACCGCGGACGGAGTGAACCCCAGGACCTCGGCCGCCGCCACGACCGAGCCGTGGGACTGGACCGCTCGCAGCGACTGCAGGGCGACCAAGTCGATCATCCAGGGATGCTACAACGTCAACCGCACGATGATTCGCTGGTGCTTCACGGTTTAATCCTCGACGATGGACCTCATGTCACTGCGCCACGCGTTGGCCGCCGTCGCCGTCGCGGTCATCTGGGGGGCGAACTTCGTCGTCATCGACGCGGGGCTGCACGACATGCCACCACTGACGTTCGTCGCTCTGCGCTTCGTGACGGTTCTCCTGCCGGCGATCTTCGTCGTGAAGCGTCCGGACGCCCGGTGGCGAGACATCCTCCTCGTCGGCCTGTTCCTCAGCTTCGGCCAGTTCGGCCTGCTCTACCTGTCGCTACACCTGGGGATGCCGCCCGGGCTGGCGTCCCTCGTCGTCCAGGTCCAGGTGATCTTCACCGTCGTGATCGCGGCGCTCGCCCTGCACGAGCGCCCGACGCGCCGCCAGCAGCTCGGCATCCTGCTCGGCCTCGTGGGGCTTACCGTCGTCGCGCTTGGACGCACTGCCTCGACGCCGCTGCTCGCGGTGGTCCTCAGCCTCGCGGCCGCCCTGTCGTGGGCCACCGGCAACGTCGTGACCCGGCGAGTCGGCACCGCCTCGGGCCTGTCGATGACGGTCTGGTCCGGGCTCGTCGTCCCCGTCCCGATGTTCGCCCTGTCGCTGCTCGTCGACGGTCCGGACGCCGTGGTCAACGGCCTCCGGCACATCGACGCGGTAACCGTCGGCTCGACGCTCTACACCGCATACCTGTGCTCGCTCTTCGGCTACGGCGTCTGGAACACGCTCCTGGCCCGCTACCCGACCGCCACCGTCGTCCCGTTCACCCTGCTCGTGCCGGTGAGCGGCATCGCTACCGCCTGGATCGTCCGCGGCGAGCAACCGACCCTGGGTACCGCCGTCGGCGGCCTCCTTCTCCTCCTCGGCGTCCTCGTCACCGCGGTGTCGCGTCGCCGCACGCCGAGACCTGCTCCCGCCGTCGCTGACGCTGACCGTGACGGTCTGGTGTCGAAACCGCGGGAGGTCTTCACCGGCTGAGAGCCTCCTGAAAGGATCCTCTGACCGCTCGGGTGCCGACGCGGTCCGACGATCTTCAGCACGCTCGAGGAGCCCGGGTGGGAGCACAGGCCGTGTCGGACGAGGTCGTCCGCCGGGACGTCATCGACAGCCGGGCGCGCAGCATCGCCCACCTGTTCCGGCAGCGGGTCGCCGCGTCCGGGTCGCGCGAGGCCTTCCAGTACCTCGTCCCCGACACCGACGGCAGCGAGCGGGTCGAACGGCTCACCTGGGACCAGACCCGCGAGTGCGCGGACGCCTGGGCCGCCGGGCTCATCGCGCTCGGCGTCGGCCTCGAGGACCGCGTCGCGATCGCCTCGACGACGCGTCTCGAGTGGGTGCTCGCCGACCTGGCCATCATGACCGCCGGCGCCGCGACGACGACCATCTACCCGACGATGCTCGACGCCGACGTCGCCTTCATCGTCGCCGACTCGGGGAGCCGCGTCGTCTTCGCGGAGAACGCCGACCAGGTCCAGAAGCTGCGCGACCACCGGGCCCAGATTCCCGACGTGCTGAAGGTGGTCACCTTCGACGGCTCGCCCGACGAGACGGGGGCCGACGGCCTGGACGGCTGGGTCATCACCGGTGATCGGCTGGCGGAGCTGGGTCGGCAGCGGCTGGAGGACGAGCCGGCGGTGCTCGACGAGCGCGTCGAGGCGCTCACGCCCGAGCACCTGGCCGTCATCATGTACACCTCGGGCACCACGGGCCGGCCCAAGGGCGTCCTCATCACCCACGACGCCCTGGTCTACGAGGGAGCCGGCGTCGACTCGGTCTCGCTGCTCAACGAGGACGACCTGCAGTTCCTCTGGCTCCCGCTGTCGCACGTCTTCGGCAAGATCCTGCTGATCCTGCCGCTCCAGATCGGGTTCTGCACGGCGGTCGACGGGCGGATCGACAAGATCGTCGACAACCTCGCCGTTCTCAAGCCGACGTTCATGGGCGCCGCCCCTCGTATTTTCGAGAAGGCTTACGCCCGCATCGGCATGATGTTCGAGCACGAGACCGGGGTGAAGAAGATGCTCATCGACTGGGCTCTGGGGGTAGGCGCCCAGGTGGCCTCGCTGCGCGAGAAGGGCGACCAGTCGTCGGGGCTGCTGGCGGTCCAGCACGCGCTGGCCGATCGGCTCGTCCTGAGCAAGGTGCGCGAGCGCTTCGGCGGGCGGGTGAAGTTCTTCATCTCCGGGTCGGCGGCTCTCAACCCCGAGGTCGCCCGGTGGTTCTCGTCGGTCGGGCTGCTCATCATCGAGGGCTACGGTCTGACCGAGACGAGCGCCGCGACGTGCGTGAACCGGCCGCGGGTGGGTCGCTACGTCTTCGGCACCGTCGGCTGGCCGCTTCCGGGAACGCAGGTCCGCACGGCCGAGGACGGGGAGCTGCTCGTCAAGGGCCCCGGCGTCATGCGCGGCTACCACAACCGGTCGGACGCCACGGCCGAGGTGCTCACCGAGGACGGCTGGTTCCACACCGGCGACATCGGTTCGGTCGACGACCGCGGCTTCGTGAAGATCACGGACCGCAAGAAAGACCTCTTCAAGACCTCGGGTGGCAAGTACATCGCGCCGGCGACGATCGAGACGACGTTCAAAGGGATCTGCCCGTATGTCAGCCAGTTCGTCGTCATCGGCGACGGCCGCAACTACGCGTCGGCGCTCATCACTCTCGACGCCGACGCGGTGACGCAGTGGGCCTCCGGGAACGGGCTCGGCGGCAAGGAGTATGCGCAGATCGTCACCTCCGACGAGGCCCGGGCGATGGTCCAAGGCTTCATCGACCAGCTCAACGCCGGCCTCAACCGCTGGGAGACGATCAAGCGTTTCACCGTGCTCGAGCGCGACCTCACCGTCGACCAGGGTGAGCTCACCCCGAGCCTGAAGCTGCGCCGCAAGATGGTCGTGGAGCGCTACGGCCGCGAGATCGACGCCCTGTACCACTGAGGTGCGCCGCCGCATACCACCTCCGTCGTTCGGCCACCCCTGCGGCGGGCTCCCGCCGTTGGTGGCCGTGGGTCGGTATGCCTGTTGCAGACTTTCCCCGTGACGGCGGTCGTGCGGGTCGCGGACCTCAGGGTGCAGTTCGGCTCGGTGGTCGCCGTCGACGGGGTGTCGTTCGAGGTCCGGCCCGGCGGCGCCACCGCCCTGCTGGGCCGCAACGGGGCCGGCAAGTCGACGACGATGCGCGTGCTCGCCGGCGTCGTGCCCCCCTCCAGTGGCGTCGCAGAGGTCGCTGGCGCCGATGTCGCGACCGACCCGTTGGAGGCCAAGCGACGTAGCGGGTACTGCCCGGACGTCGGCGGCCTCATCCCGCGGGCGACCCCGTGGGAGCACCTGCAGCTGAGCGCCCGGCTGCGCGGTCTCCAGGACTGGGAGTCGCGCGCCCGGAGCCTGCTCGAGCAGTTCGACCTCGGCGGTGAGGCGCACCGGGTCACCGCCGGCTTCAGCCATGGGATGGGCCGCCGGATGTCGGTGGCGCTGGCCGTCTTCCACCAGCCACCGGTCCTCCTCCTCGACGAACCCTTCGACGGGGTGGACCCCACCGGCGTCGACGCCACCCTCGAGGCGGTGGCCGACGCCCGCGCCCGCGGCGCCGCGGTGATTCTCTCGACGCACCTGCGCGACCTCGCGGTCGAGGCTTGCGACCACGCGGTCGTCCTCCGGGGCGGCCTTGCCGTGGCCAGCGTCGACGCCCGCGAGATGGCCGGCGAAGGAGGCGCCCGTGCCTACCGAGCGCTCCTCGGCTGACCGCCCGGCGCTGCCGGGTCCGGCGGCCTCGCTGGCGGTGCTGCTCGGCCTGTGGGGACGAGGGCTCGGCACCGGCGCTCGCATCGCCGTGGTCGTGGGCGTCGCCCTCCTCGTGGCGATCACCGTGGTCGCAGTGACCTTCCCCTCCCAGATCGGGTTCGCGCCCGAGCTGACCGAGGCGATGCGGCAGTACCTCCCGGTCGGGTACCTCGCCTTCGTCGTCACGACCGCGACCGCGGTGCTGTTCGGGGGCGGGGGCCGCGAGGCTCTCCCGGCGGAGCAGGTCGTCGCCTTTCCCGTCGGGCCGACCACGGACCATCTCGCCGGGCTGGTCCTCGCGCCGCTGAACCTGGCCTGGCTGCTGCAGGCCTGGACCCTGCTCGCCAGCGTCGCGGTCCTCACCCACGGAGGCCACACGTGGGCGGCCGTGGTGCCGGTGGTGCTCTGGCTGGTTGCGGCGACCGTCGTCGTCCAGTGGTTGTCGTGGGTGGTCGAGTACGTCCGCCGGGGCCCGCGCGGGGAGCTCGTCGTCCGCACGACGGCCGTCGTCGTCGGGCTGGTCATCGTCGCCGTCGTCAGCACCGGCCACCTGCTCGACGTCGCCGAGTGGACGCCGGCGGCCTGGGCGTCGTCGCTGCCCTACCTCGGCGCCGAAGGCGACTGGCTCACCTGGCTCTTCGGCTGTCTCCTCCTCGTGGCCGCCGCCCTCGGCGCGGCGATCCTGGGGTCGGGCACCGCGAAGCTGACCTGGACGCGCCCCGCCACGACCCAAGCGAGGGTCGAGACGCGGCGGTATGCGACGCGGCCGTTCCCGCGCAGCGCCCTGCGGGCGCTGGTGGCGATCGACCGCGGCAGCGTGTGGCGGTCCGCACCATTGCGCCGCGGCCTGGTGCTGCTCAGCCTGCTGCCGGTCGTGGTGGCGTTCGCGGGTCGGCTCGACTGGCTGATGGTGCCGGTGCTGCCCGGCCTCGTCGCCTCGGGTGGTGCCCTGCTGTTCGGTGTCAACGCGTGGGCCCTCGACGCGCGCGGAGCGGTGTGGCGGGAGAGTCTGCCCGTCGCGCCGGTCACCGCGCTCGTCGCGCGGGCGTGGGTCCTCGTGGAGGTGCTGACCGCCGCGTCGGTCGCGACACTGCTCATCTGCGGATGGCGGGCAGGTCCGCCGAACGCGGCGGAGCTCAGCGCGGCCGTGTGCGCCACCGCGACCATCGCCGTGCGCACCGTCGCGTCCGGACTGCGGTGGTCGGTGCGCCGGCCGTTCAGCGTCGACCTCCGCAGCGTGCGCGCCACTCCGGCGCCGCCGCTGGTCATGGTCGCCTACTCCGCCCGACTGGCCGTCGCGGCGACCCTCACCGGCCTGGTGTTCTCGGTCGTCGGGCGGCGGTTCCCCTGGTGGGTGTCCGTCGGGCTGGCCGGCGTGCTGTGCGCGACGTCGGTGCTGAGCCTGTGGTGGACGGCCCGCCTGTGGAGCCGGGCCGACGTGCGCTCCAACGTCGTGGATACGGTGGCAAGCGTCTGACCGGCGATTCGGGCGGAGGGGCGCTGACTTCTAAACTGGACGGATGCCGCAGACCACCAGCCTCGGGGCGTCCGTGTGGCCCGCATTGGAGCCGTTGCTCGAGCAGGTCGGCAAGCCGATCCAGTACGTCGGCGGCGAGCTGAACTCCACTGTCAAGGACTGGAACTGCGGTGGCGACGCCACGGTGCGCTGGACGCTGATGTACCCCGACGCATACGAGGTGGGGCTGCCCAACCAGGGCGTCATGATCCTCTACGAGGTCATCAACGAACGCCCGGACGCGCTGGCCGAGCGGACGTATGCGGTGTGGCCGGACCTCGAAGCGCTGATGCGGTCGTCTGGAGTGCCGCAGTTCACGGTGGACAGCCACCGCTCCGTGCGCGACTTCGACCTGCTCGGCGTCTCGTTCTCGACCGAGCTCGGCTACACCAACCTCCTCACCGCGCTGGACTTGGCCGGCATCCCGCTGCACGCGGCCGACCGCGGTGAGGACGACCCAGTGGTCGTCGCCGGCGGGCACGTGGCCTTCAACCCCGAGCCGATCGCCGACTTCGTCGATGCGGCGGTCATCGGCGACGGCGAGCAGGCCGTGCTGACGATCACCGACCTCGTCGCCGACTGGAAGGCCGCCGGTCGGCCGGGCGGACGCCACGAGCTCCTGCTTCGGCTGGCCCGGACCGGCGGTGTCTACGTGCCGGCGTTCTACGACGTCTCGTACCTGCCGGACGGGCGGATCCAGCGCGTCGCACCTCGGGTCGGGCTGCACGGCGTGCCGTGGCGGGTGTCGAAGCACACCGTCATGGACCTCGACGCGTGGCCGTACCCGAAGCAGCCGCTCGTCCCGCTCGCCGAGTCGGTGCACGAGCGGATGTCGGTGGAGATCTTCCGCGGCTGCACGCGCGGCTGCCGGTTCTGTCAGGCGGGAATGATCACCCGACCGGTGCGCGAGCGGTCGATCACCGGGATCGGTGAGATGGTCGAGCGCGGGCTGGCCGCAACGGGATTCGAGGAGGTCGGCCTGCTGTCGCTGTCGTCGGCGGACCATTCGGAGATCGCCGACATCACCCACGGGCTGGCCGACCGCTACGAGGGCACGCAGACCGGGTTGTCGCTGCCGTCGACGCGGGTGGACGCGTTCAACATCGACCTGGCCAAGGAGCTGACCCGAAACGGCCGCCGGTCCGGCCTGACCTTCGCGCCCGAGGGCGGCTCCGAGCGGATCCGCAAGGTCATCAACAAGATGGTGACCGAGGAAGACCTCATCGCGACGGTCACGGCGGCCTACGGCGCCGGCTGGCGGCAGGTGAAGCTCTACTTCATGTGCGGCCTACCGACGGAGACCGACGAGGACGTCCTCCAGATCGCCGACCTGGCCAGGCGGGTCATCGAGACCGGGCGTCAGGTCTCCGGGCGGCGGGACATCCGCTGCACCGTCTCGATCGGCGGGTTCGTGCCGAAACCGCACACGCCGTTCCAGTGGGTCGGCCAGCTCGCGGCGACGGAGACGGATGCGCGGCTGGCCAGGCTGCGCGAGGCGATCCGGTCCGACCGCCGGTATGCGTCGTCGATCGGCTTCCGGTACCACGACGGCCAGCCCGGGATCGTCGAGGGCCTGCTGTCCCGCGGCGACCGCCGGGTCGGCCGCGTCATCGAGGCGGTGTGGCGGGACGGCGGCCGGTTCGACGGGTGGAGCGAGCACTTCTCTTTCGAGCGCTGGATGGCATGCGCCGACGAGGCGTTCGCCGACGAGCCGGTGGACGTCGACTGGTACACCGTGCGGGACAGGGACAACGTCGAGGTGCTCCCGTGGGACCACCTGGACT
>DATLPT010000132.1:0-3184 GCA_035535635.1 Lapillicoccus sp.
CCAAGTCCTACGGGTCTCTCGAGGTGTTCACCGATGTCGACCTCGCGATCGACAAGGGCAGTCGCGTCGTGATCCTGGGCCTCAACGGCGCGGGCAAGACGACGATGCTGCGGATCCTGGCGGGAGTCGACCAGCCCGACACCGGCGAGGTGGAGCCGGGGCACGGGCTTCGATTGGGCTACTACGCCCAGGAGCACGAGAACCTCGACATCGACCGGACAGTGCTCGAGAACATGAAGTCGGCGGCGCCGGCCTTGACCGAGACGCAGGTGCGAAAGGTCCTGGGGTCGTTCCTCTTCTCCGGGGACGATGTGCAAAAACCGGCCCGGGTGCTGTCCGGTGGGGAGAAGACCCGGCTGTCGCTGGCTCTGCTCGTGGTGTCCTCGGCCAACGTGCTGCTGCTCGACGAGCCCACCAACAACCTCGACCCCGCCTCCCGGGAGGAGATCCTCGGCGCGCTGCGGACGTTCAAAGGTGCCGTCGTGCTGGTGACCCACGACGAGGGCGCGGTGGCGGCCCTGGAGCCGGAGCGGGTGCTGCTGCTGCCCGACGGCGTCGAGGACTTCTGGGGTCCGGACTACCGCGACCTGATCGCCTTGGCGTGACGGTCGCGTAAGGGCGGCGCCTCCCCGCACACGGATCGCGGTGGATTACCCCCGCGGGAGGGGGCACGAGCCACCGCGATCCTGCTCCGGGCGCCGGGCGGTGCACTCTCAGCCTTCTCCCATGCTGGGCCTGGAGCCAACCTTTCGATCAGGACCTAAAGGTGACGGTCCGGTCTGCGTCGCTGCGGCACCCGTCGCAGACCGGACCGCCGTCGGGTCACTTCAGCTGGCCGCGGATCTCTCCACCCGGGAAGAGCATGGTGTGGACGTTGACGTAGTACGCCTTGGGGTTGGCCTGGAGGTCGGTCAAGAGCGCGGTGTCGTTGACCGTGACACAGCCCGACGTGGTGAAGTCGGGGGCCGACGGGATCAGCAGAGGGATCTCCACCGGACCGGCCACGTGTCGCGGCCCGACGTGGACGTGCGCCGCGATGGCGCTGCCGGACAGGCCGTTGACGTCCAGCACGTAGCAGAACTGGTCACCGTCGACGCGGTAGCTGAAGAAGCCGTTGGCTCCGGTGTTGGAACCGGTGGTCTCCTGCTCCGTGTTGAGCGGGATGGCGGGCGTTCCGGGGGGCTTCGCGACGGCCGGGCCGGCGGCACCGGCCAGCGCCGCGGCGGCGAGGACGGCAACGGCAAGAGGGCGGACACGTGTGAGCATCGGGGGACTCCGTTCCGAGTGGGCGCCGACGGCCGGCCGGTCTCCGGCGTGACGGGGGAGACGTGTCCGGTGCCGGACCGGTTCAGCATCGGACCCACCCAGCCTGCCCATAACGCATACGGTGGGTTCACATAATGGACCGTTATGCGACGGGTAGCTGCGCGGGACAACACTGGACGGGTGTCCCAGGTTCCCACGCGTCCCGCCCGGCAGGCCGCCAAGGCGACCGGCGCCTGGGCCGACGGCGACCGGACACCGCTGAACCACAACGAGGAGTTCAAGCAGGCCGACGACGGGCTCAACGTTCGACAGCGGATCGTCGAGGACTACTCGCGCAACGGCTTCGCCTCGATCCCCGGCGACGACCTGCGCGGCCGGATGCGCTGGTGGGGGCTCTACACGCAGCGCCGCCCCGGCATCGACGGCGGGAAGACCGCCACCCTCGACCCCAGCGAGCTCGACGACGAGTACTTCATGCTCCGGGTCCGCGTGGACGGCGGCGCCCTGTCCGGCGAGCAGCTGCGGGCCGTCGCCGAGGTCAGCCAGCGGTTCGGCCGCAACACCGCCGACATCACCGACCGGCAGAACATCCAGCTGCACTGGATCCGGATCGAGGACGTGCCGGCGATCTGGGAGCGCCTCGAGGCGGTCGGCCTGATGACCACCGAGGCCTGCGGGGACACCCCGCGCGTCATCCTCGGTTCGCCCGTCGCGGGAATCGAGGCCGACGAGATCATCGACGGGACGCCGGCCCTCGAGGAGATCCGAGACCACTACATCGGGTCGCCGGAGTTCTCCAACCTGCCCCGCAAGTTCAAGACGGCGATCTCCGGGTCGCCCAGCCTCGACGTCGCTCACGAGGCGAACGACGTGTCGTTCGTCGGCGTGGTGCACCCCGAGTTCGGTCCCGGCTTCGACGTCTGGGTGGGCGGCGGCCTCTCGACGAACCCGATGTTCGCCCAACGCCTCGGCGCCTGGGTCAGCCTGGAGGAGGTCCCGGACGTCTGGGTGGGTGTCGTCTCGATCTTCCGCGACCACGGCTACCGCCGGCTGCGCAACCGGGCTCGGCTGAAGTTCCTGGTCGCTGACTGGGGGGTCGAGAAGTTCCGGGAGGTCCTCGAGAAGGACTACCTCGGCCGCGCGCTCCTCGACGGGCCGCCGCCGGCCTCGCCGCCCGAGCACCGCCGCGACCACGTGGGGGTGCACCGGCAGAAAGACGGCCTCAGTTGGGTCGGCGTCTCGCCGGTGGCCGGCCGCGTCAGCGGCGACATCCTCGCCGGCGTGGCCGAGCTGGCGAGCCGGTATGCGTCCGGCCGAGTCCGACTCACGGCGCACCAGAAGCTGCTCGTCCTCGACGTTCCCGACAAGAATGCGGCCGCTCTCGAGGCCGGCCTGGGTGCGATCGGCCTGTCCAGTCGGCCCACCGAGTTCCGTCGCGGTGTCCTGGCCTGCACCGGCATCGAGTTCTGCAAGCTGGCTCTCGTCGAGACCAAGGTGCGCGCGCGGGTCGTCGTCGACGAGCTCGAGCGCCGGCTGCCGGAGTGGGACAGCCCGCTGAGCATCCACGTGAACGGCTGCCCCAACTCGTGTGCCCGGTTCCAGGTCGCCGACGTCGGACTCAAAGGGCTGGTCATGACCAACGAGGCGGGCGAGTCCGTCGAAGGGTTCCAGGTCCACCTCGGCGGCAGCCTGGGCGACGATTACCAACTGGCCCGTAAGACCCGGCAGCTGCGCGTCACCGCCGACGAGGTTCCCGACTACGTCGAGCGGCTCGGCCGACGCTATCTCGACCAGCGCTCCGGGCCGGACGAGAGCTTCGCCGCGTGGGCTCGGCGGGTCGATGAGGAGGCGCTGCGATGAGCCGCGTCGCCGCTCCGCTCTACTGCCCGTTCTGCGGCGAGGAGGACCTGCGCCCGGT
>DATLPT010000133.1:0-8362 GCA_035535635.1 Lapillicoccus sp.
GATGGCCGGCGTGCTCCCGGCCGCGCAGGTGGGTCGGCCGCGGAGTGCCGGAGAGGACGCGCGGGAGCTGGTAGAGGTCGGTCCGGCGCCGGTCGCAACGGCGGTGGCCGGCCGGCTGCAGGCGGTGGCGGAGGTATGCCAGGCGGCGCGGATTCCGGGGGTTCCAGGGCTGGTTGTGGTCGCCGTCGTGCACGCCGAGGTCGCCTCGGTGCGCCCGTTCGTGCGCGGGAACGGGGTGGTGGCGCGGGCCGTGGAGCGTGCGGTGCTGCAGGCGACGGGACTGGACCCGACCGGAGTGGCCGTCCCTGAGGTCGGGCACCTCCGCGGCGGGTCGGCGCCGTACGTGGGGGCGCTCGCCGCCTACGCCACGGCGACGCCGGAGGGTGTCGCGCTGTGGCTGCGGCACGTTGCCGAGGCGGTCGTGGCGGGGGCGGAGGAGGGTATCCGAGTCTGCGCGGCGGTTCGGGCGGGCCGGCTGTCCTGAGCGTGAAGGGCTGGAGTCGCGGCCGCTGTGCGCCGAGTGGACTGGCGGGTCGCGATGGGGGCGAGTACAACAGAAGGACAACTCCAGACCACCGTCCGACGACCGGGCACCCACGCGCGGCAGTCCACTGATGGACAGATCGTCTTTGGGCACATCCCTCGGCGACAACCACTGAATGCACGCCCTGGTCACTCGAGCCGTTTGACGGTCCGTGATGGCACCTCACCTCGACGAGCTGAGGTGCCATCACTTTGTCCCGGGTGCTTGTCCACACCCCGTGCGCGCCTCGTCCCGCGGTCCACAGCTGCGGAGCGGGGCCTAGCCGCGTCGCCCGCGTCGAGCTGAGGCTGGGCACGGGCCCGAGAGGCGGGCCGGTCAGGGGGCTGGTGGTGCAGGCGTTGGCGAGGGGAACGCGGGGCACGCTGCTGGTCGTCGTCGGCGCGTCGGGTGGGGTCGGGGCGTCGACGTTGGCTGCCGCGATCGCGGTCCGAGCGGCCCGGGCGGGCGTGCCAGTGGTCCTCGTCGACGGGTGCCCGTTGGGCGGCGGTCTCGACGTAGTGCTCGGCGCGGAACAGGAGAGTGGGGTCCGCTGGGACGACCTGCACCGGTTGGCCGGGTCGGCCGACGGGCGCGCGCTGCTCGCACGGTTGCCCACGGCCGAGGGGGTCCCCGTCCTGTCCTTCGCTCGCGACGGGTCCCAGCCGGCGCCTGAGGTCGCCCAGGCCGTCGTGTCCGCCCTCCTCGACGAGAGCGAGCTCGTCGTCGTGGACGCCAGCTCCGCCGGCGGCCCCGTAGCCGTCGCCGCGCTGGAGCCGGCCGATCGCGTGCTCCTCGTCGCCGGTGACGGGATGAGCCAGCTCTCCGCCCTCTCGGTGGTGTCAGGGCTGCTCGCCACCAGCAGCGGCCGGGTCGGGGTCGCGATGGCCGTATGCCTGCGCGGCCCGTCGTCGACGGTGGGTCCGGTCGCGCGCGTCGTCGAGTCGGAGCTGCGGTGGCCGGTGATCGGCGCGGTCGAGGACGACCGCGGGGTGGCCGCCGATCTGGTTCACGGCGTAGCGCCCGGCGCCCGGAGCAACGGTCCGTTGACCAGGGCGGCCGACGACATCCTCGGGTGGGCGATGCTCGACGGTCGGGGCGCCGCGTGACCGCCGTGGTCGCGTCGGTCGGTGCAGTCTTGGAGGAGGGCCCGTGACCGCCCCTGTGGAGCTGCCCGCACCGGCGTGGGACCAGATCCGCACCGGTCGTCCACCCGAGCCGGAAAACCTGGCCATGGTCGCCGACGTGGACGTCGCCACAGAGGGAGTCGGCGGTGCCGCGGCCCGACGCGGCTCACTCGAGGCTGGGCTGATGGGCGCCGGGCCACTGGAACCGTTGCTGCAGCTTCACGGCGTGACCGACGTGGCCGTGAACGGGGACGGTTCGGTGTGGCTCGACACGGGCCGCGGCCTGGTCAGGGCGGACGTGGACCTCGGCAGCCCCGACGCGGTGCGCCGGCTCGCCGTGCGTCTCGCGGGGCTCGTCGGCCGGCGGCTGGACGAGACGTCCCCCTTTGTGGACGGCGTTCTTCCCTCGGGCGTACGCCTGCACGCCATCCTCCCGCCGCTCGTGGCGGGCGGCCCGCACCTGACGTTGCGGGTACCGGCTCGCACCGCCATGACTCTGGCTGACCTGCAGTCCCGGTCGATGTTCCCGGCGGGTTGGGGGGAAGTCCTCCTCAGGTTGGTGCGTAGGCGAGTGGCCTTCGTGGTGTCCGGCGGGACCGGTGTCGGCAAGACCACGCTTCTGGGTGCGTTGCTCGGCGAGGCCGCACCGAGCGAACGGGTCGTCGTCGTCGAGGACGTCCGTGAGCTTCGGGTCGACAAGCCCCAGGTGGTCCGGCTGGAGGCGCGACCACCGAACGTCGAGGGCGCCGGCGAGGTCACGCTCACCACGCTGGTACGCCAGACGTTGCGGATGCGCCCGGACCGGGTGGTCCTCGGAGAAGCTCGAGGGGCCGAGGTTCGTGAGCTCCTGGCGGCGCTCAACACCGGCCATGAGGGTGGCTGTGGGACGGTGCACGCCAACAGTGCCGCCGACGTCGTCGCCCGGTTCGAGGCGCTCGGCGCGTTGGCGGGCATGACTCCGGCGGCGGTTCACGCCCAGCTGGTCAGCGCCGTCGACGTCGTGGTCCACCTCGGCCGTCGGACCGTCGACGGCGAGGTGCAACGTCAGGTCGAGACGATCGGCGTGGTCGTTCCGAGCCGTGACGGTCGGCCCGAGGTCGTGGCTGCACTCTCCGCGGATGCGGGTCCTGGCGAGCTCGGGCCCGGATGGCCACGGCTGCTCGACGTGCTCGGGGTTTCGGGCCACGGCGGCGTGCCCCGCGCGCTGAGGCCTATGGCCGGGGAGATCCAATCCGGTGCAAGGCACGGTTCACCGTGACCGCCGTCGTCACAGCACTCCTGCTCGCGGCAGCGGCCGCCCTGTGGCCGCGTTCTCGCTCTCACACGTTCGGTGTCGACCTGGCCGCTCGCCGTCCATGGGCTGGCCGATCCTTCTCCGCCGACCGGGGTCGCCTGCGGCTCCCGTCGCGCCGACGCCGAGCAGAGCAGGAACGAGCCGCGGTCGAAGCGGTCGAGATGCTCGACGCCCTCGCACCGGCACTGCGGGCCGGCCTGCCGCCCGTCGCCGCACTGCGTCTGGTCACGTCGACGTCGGGACACCGTCGCCCGGCGCTCCGTGAGCTCGACGGGGCGGCCGCTCGAGGCGAGCCGCTCGGCCCGACCTGGTCTGCCCACGCCGAGGCGGTCGACTCCGACGACCTGCGCTTCGTGGCGGCGGCCTGGACGCTGTGCGACACGCTCGGGTCCCCCATCGCGCCCACGGTGTCGACCATCTCGGAGATGGTTCGCCGCAGACGAGCGGTACGCCAGCGGATCGCGGCGGCGCTGGCCGGCCCCCAAGCGACGATGCGCGTCCTCACGGCCTTGCCGCTGACGGGTCCCCTGCTCGCGCTCGCCGTGGGCGTATCCCCAGCCGACCTCTACGCGCAGCCGTCGGCCGCGGTCTCAGTGGTAACGGGTCTTCTCCTGCTCCTGATCGGTCGGGCGTGGACGAGTCGGATGGTTCGCACGGTGTCCGCCGAACCGCACGGCCGCACCAAACCCAAGCGCGGGGATCGCCTCTTCGGGCGCAAGGGCGGTCGGTCGTGCCGGATGCCGGCATGACGGTCCCGTTCGCGGTCGGCACGGCCATCGGGCTCCTCGTCGCGGCGCTGACCTTGGTGGCCTTGCCTCGCGGAAGGAACGAGCGCGACGCTGCCGCTGCGCTCGGCGACCGGCCGGTCACCCAAGCCGACGTGCGCCGCGAGCTCGGCGTCCCGGTCCCTCGTGCCCGAGCGCCGACGTCGGATGAGATCGCCGCGTCGATGGTGCTGCTGTCGGTCGCCCTCCAGTCCGGCTCCGGCGTCGTGGAGGGGATCGAGCACGTGGCACAGGTCGCGCCCGCGGCCCCAGCTGCGGAGCTGGCCGTGGTGGCGGCCGGCCTGCGGTGGGGCTTGGCGGAGGATCGGGCGTGGGCCGAGGTCGACGCACGGTGGTCGCGGACCGCGCTGGCGCTGCGGATGGCTTGCGAGGCGGGCGTGCCGCCGTCGTCGCTGCTCGTCACCGGCGCGGACGACCTTCGGTCGTCCCGACTGGCGGCGATCGACATTGCCGCCGCAGGGCTGGGGGTTCGACTGGTCATCCCTCTAGGGGTCACCTTCCTGCCCGCCTTCGTCCTCACGACCGTGGTCCCGGTGGTGCTGGCCCTCGCTCGCCAGGTCCTGGCCGCATGATCCGGGCGCCACCCCAAGGACGAGGGGCGTGAAAAGGTCGGGGTCACCGATCTGTTCGGTTGACGTCCGCCGGGGACACGACGGAAGGCCGATCGGGCGGGCGAGTCGGAGCGAGAATTCGCAGGACGTCGCCCTATCCTTCGCGGCATGGCGCAACGAGTGCGAACGATCCTCGTCTCCGATCTCTCGGGCGACGAGGTGGAGTCAGGGGGCCAGTCGATCTCCTTCAGCTACAAGGGCGTCGACTACACCATCGACCTGACGGCCAAGGAGGCCGCCGGGTTCGACAAGGCCATCGCGATGTACGTCGAGCACGCCCGAAAGGCCGGCCGCAGCCGGGCAGCGCGCTCGTCGTCGGGGTCGTCGCACAGTTCGGCCGAACGGGTCACCACCATGAAGAAGTGGGCGGACGAGCAGAGGATCGGCTATCCGAAGCGGGGGCGCCTTCCAAAGAGCCTGGTCGAGGCGTACGACGCTGCGCACTGAGCCCGGCCGAACGCATACGAGAGCAGCGGCCGCCCAGACCCGTGCTGCGCCGGTCCGTAGGACCGCTCGTCAGGACAGCCCGACCCACGGCGCTGAGGCCTGCGTGGCCAACCGCACCGGGGTGTTGGCCGACCCGAACCCGGCGTACCCGCCACGCCGCTCCAGCAGCTCGACGTAGAACCGGCCGGCCACCAGCGGCGTGTACACGTGGAACAGCTCGCCTTCCCCCTCGCGGTCGTAGAGCACGCCGAGGCGGCGGAGGCGGTCGAGCAGCGGCGCGTCCAGACCGAGTCGCGCCTGCAGGTCGTCGTAGTAGCCGTCGGGGAAGGTCAGCAGCGGAGCCCCGTGCCGCCGTAGCCCCTCGACCCGCTCGAGCAGATCGGTGCACGCGAAGGCCAGCTGGTTGACGCCGGTGGGGGCGTGGCCGGCCCGCACGACGATGTTCAGCACGACGCGCACTCCACCGTCACGGGGCAGCAGGACGCGGCTGCGCAACCGGCCCGCCGGGTCGAAGAACTCGCTCACCGGTCCGGGTTGCAGACCGAACAGCGTGCGGTAGAACGACACCTCGGCGTCCGACCGGTCGACGTCCACCGCCGCGCCGACGTGGTCGAGGCCCAGCCAGCCGTTGCCCGGCGAGCTCGACCCAGGGCCGGCGTATGCGGATGCGAAGCTCCCGGCCGACCCCACCTGCACGGCTACCCCGCTGGGGCTGGTCACCGTGAAGGCCGAACCACCAGCGTGTCGGGCGGACGGCTCCCACATAAGGGCCTCGGCCCGGGTGAACAGCCGCGTCGGGTCGTCGACGCCGATCCCGAGCGCGGCGACCGAAGGCCGAGGCAGTGCGGTGGCTCGCCGCAGCTCGAGGTCGGAGCCGCCGTTGAGCAGCACATGAGCGACCCCGTTCCGGAACGATCGCAGCGCACCGGCCGACTCGTCTTCCGCCGCACGAAACCCCAACGACGTGAACAGGTCAGGGATGGCGCTGGACCGTGGATCGGTCGCGAGCTCGACGAACGTCGCCGTCGGAGAGCCCGGTTCGGCCGGCGGGTCGAACAACTCGACCAACGGGCGGCTTCGCGTCATCGCGTCGGACGCCGGTCTCCCGACCGCGCCGTCCCAGTGCCGACGGAGCTGTTCCTCGAGGAACAGCAGGGAGCGCATCGCGTCGCGTGCGGTCTCGTGCGGCTCCGCCTCGCGGACGATGTCACTGAACACCTCGAGGGACAGTGGCCCGCGGTAGCCCGCCTCGACCACCGCCGCGACGATGCCGACGACGTCCAGCGAGCCCTGACCGGGGAAGCAGCGGTGGTGCCGGCTCCACTCGAGGACGTCCATCGACAGGTGCGGCGCGTCAGCCACCTGCAGGTACTCGATGCGGTGCCCGGGCACACCGGCGAGCGCGGCCGCGTCGTCGCCGCGGGCGAGCAGGTGGAACGTGTCGACCGCCAACCCGATCTCAGGCATACCGACGCGGTCGACGACCTCCCAGGCCTGCCCCACGCGGTTGACGAAGGTGCCCCACGCGAGAGCCTCGAAGGCCAGAGAGAAGCCCCGGTCGGCCGCCCGCTTGCCGACGGTCGCGAGCTGCTCGGCGGCCACGTCGAGGTCGGCGCTCGCCTCGGGATGCACCGCCGAGCACATCAGGGCGCGGCTCGCGCCCAGCCGTTCCATGACCTCGAACTTGGCCTCGGCGAACCGCAACCGGTCCGGGAACAGCGCCGGCGTCACGCCGACGACGTCGCGCAGCGGCTGGAACAGGTCGATGCCCAACCCCAGGTCGCGGCCCCGCACGGCCACCTCCTCCGCACGCAGGGGCGAAGCGGTGAGGTCGGCGTCGAACAGCTCGATGCCGGCGAAGTGCGCCGCGGCGATGGCTTCGAGCTTCTCCTCCAGCGTCCCCGCTACGGAAACCGTCGCGATGCTCTTGCGCACGGCGGGCTACCCGCTCAACGCGACGTGCTGGCCGGTCAGCGACTCGAAGTGCTCCTGCATCCGTCGGATGTCCGCGGGCCGACCGGTCAGGAGCCGGAACGCCGCCGCGTGCTGGTGCACGGCCATGGCGCCTCCCGTCATGACCCGGCAGCCGACGGCGCGGGCTCGGTGGACGAGCTCGGTCTCGAGGGGGAAGTAGATGATGTCGGCTACCCAGTGATCGAGCCGCAACAGGCGCGGGTCGACGGGCAGGCCGGGGTGCGCGTCCATGCCGACCGGGGTGGCCTGGATCAGGCCTCCAGCGCCCCGCAGGGCGCGCTCGAGGTCGGACGTCGCCGCGACGCGGTGCGTCCCGACCAGCGACCCGAGTCGGGCGGCCACGGCCGCGGCGCGGTCGGCGTCCTGGTCGACGATGTCGAGGTGCGCGGCTCCGTAACGCAGTGCGCCGTAGCCCACCGCCACGCCGGCCCCACCGGCGCCGAGCAGCACCATCCGATCGCCGAGCGCCTCGGGCAGTGTGGCTCGCAGCGCCTCGGCGAACCCCACCCAGTCGGTGTTGTGCGCGATGGTCTGGCCGTCGTGGACGACGACGAGGTTGGAAGCCCCCAGGGCCTGCGCCTCGGGGGTCGCATCATCGACGCTCCCCATGACCGCGTTCTTGAACGGGTGGGTGACGGCCAGCCCGTCGAAACCGAGCCGGACCGCCCAACGCAGGACCTCAGCGGTGTCGTCCAGACCGAGGCCGGTATGCGTCGCGTCCACCAAGCGATAGGCGAGAGAGAGGCCTTGGGCCTCCCCCTCGCCCTCCTGCAAGGGCTTCGCCAGCGAGCCGCCGATGTTGTCGCCGAGGAGGCCGACCACGAAGGACGTCGTTGTCATCGTGCGGCGGCCCCCTCGGTCTCGTCGTTCGGCTCGGTATGCGGTGGATGGCTCAGCTGGTGCGCAACGTGCCGGTGCTGCCGACGGTACGCGTCCCATCCTGCGTCTGGCCGAGCTCGGTCGTGGGGATGAGGTGGGTCTTCTTGGGACCGGTGGCCACGGCGATCGCCGAGATCGCACAGGCGCCGGCGGCGAAGATGGCGACTCGGCTCCAGCCGTCGCTACCGGTGCCCGCGAGGGCGGCGGCGATGGTGGGCGTGAACCCGGCCAGACCGAACCCGAACTGGGTGCCGATGGCCATGCCCGAGAGCCGGACGTGGGTCGGGAAGTACTCGGCGTACGTCGCCGGCCACACCGCGTTGGTCATGCTGTAGACCACACCGGCCAGGAGCAGTCCGACCGTCCAGACGAGGACGCCGTTCTTCGAGGCGATCGCGGCCATGTACGCCACCGCCAGGATGCCCGACCCGATGGCGCCGGTGACGAAGATCGGCTTGCGGCCGACCTTGTCGGACAGGCTGGCCCAGAACGGGATGATCGCGATGGCGATGAGGTTGGCCACGATGGCGATCCACAGCATGAACGTCGAGGAGAACCCGTTGCCGTAGGTCGCCGAGGTCGCGAAGGTGAGTGCGAAGACCGTGTAGAGCGTGTTGATCATCGCGATGAAGGCGGCGAACATCACCCGCAGCACGCTGCGCCAGTGGTACTTGAACAGGATGGACAGGGGGGTCTTGGGGACCTCGCCGTGCGCGACCTCCTCC
>DATLPT010000134.1:0-15573 GCA_035535635.1 Lapillicoccus sp.
GACTCTTAATCACTGGGTTCGGGGTTCGAATCCCTGGCGGCGCACCATCATCTCCCCCAGGTCAAGGCGTTACGGCGCAGGGTCTCTCTCGCCACCGGGCGCCCGTCTGCTACGGATTTGCTAACAGCACCGCTCATGCTCCCCACACCGCCCTCGAGGACACGTCAACCGCGCGGCCATCGTCATCAGGGATGGCGTCGGCATACACATTCAGCGTGACGCTCGGGTCCTTGTGGCCCAAGCGCTTAGCGACGACGTGCACCGGGACACCGTCGCGAACGAGGATTGAGGCGTGGGAGTGCCGGACCTCGTGTAGTACGAAGTCTCGGGACGTCGGCCCTGCGCGCCGTCCCCTAGATGCTGACGATGGTGATCTCGTCGGCTTCGTCGCCGGCGTGCTCAAGGATCCAGTCGATGACCGCCTGCTGATCGGTGCGGTAGGCGAATGCGGTCCCCTTACAGGTGGTGATTCGCTGCCCGAGGACGTATGAGTTGACGGCGACGATCACGTCGGTGTCGTCCAAGAGCACGGGGCCGCCGGAGTCGCCGAAGCAGGTGCCGCCGCGGCCGCCGCCGGGGTTGGTCGCGAGCTGGACGTTGAAACCGGCCGTGTTGCGGCTGACGAGATTGACGATGAAGGTTTCCGCCATCAGCCGGCTGCGGTACGAAATCGTCTTTGCCGGATTGGTGTACGTGAGCCCGTAACCGGACACCGTAACCGTCGCCTGCGGGCCCGTTCCATAGGCGTCGAGGGTGCCGGCCCCGGCCAGCGACGCGTAGGTGTCGATGTCGGGGTAGACCGTCTGTACCGGCGCGTCCAGGATGACCATGCCGACGTCCAAGGTGTTGGGGAACCCGGCGAAGTTTGCGAAGCCGTAGCTGTAGAGCGTGTGCGCGGTGATGCCACCGGTCTCCGGGTACCCGCTTACCGGGTCGACCATGGTCACCGGGTCATAGTTCGCACCGGCGTCCTGTTCGAAGTAGACGCGGGCGCTGACGGCTCCCTCACCCAGGTCCGCGCAGTGGCCGGCAGTCAGGAACACCCTGTCCGTAAGCAGGCTGCCCGAGCAGCGCCACAGGAAGTCACCGTTCGCGTCGTAGAAGACGACCAAGCCCACGTATTCGTGCTCGAAGTCCGGCTCGAAGTTGCCGGTGATGGCCTGCGCCGACGGGATGCTCACCGTCAGCAGGCCCAGCACCGTTGCGATGACAATGAGCAGTCTGCGCATTTCTGCCCCTAGGGTCGGCCGGGGTGCGGCTACGGCAGCCGGCGCCTTCGCCAGCCAGGGAGCGTTCTACCATGCAGCTAGCACCGCTGCCAGTCTGGACGCCGCCGCCGCTCGAGTGAGCTTTCATCAGCGCGTCCGTGTGGCCATCCGTAGGCTAGACCGCGGCCACCGGTGACCAGGCTCTCCTAGACAGGGCTGACGATTGCGACGTCGGAGGTGATCTCGGTTTGGTGAACCGGTCAGGCCTCTGTCGGTGTCTCGCATCACGGACCGAGGCGGCTGTTGAGGCCAATCAGCCGTCCTCGGCTCTGGCTGCCAACGACGTCAAGACCTGCGCCAGCTCTCGCGCCTCGGTCGGGGAGAACAGCTGCGCGAGGCGCTCACCATCGAACAGAACCCCGTATGACAGCGTCGAACTGACCGTGGGCACCGACATCGACTAGGTCGACGGTGGTGCCACGGCCGGGTGCCGCCCACCGATTCATCAGGTGCGTTGCAGTGCCAACGTGCTCGTTGCCGCGGTGTGAGCGTGCGCACCACGACGGGTGCTCTTCGGGCATGCTGTGCGACATGGATGGTCCCTCCTAGGTTGGGATTCGTCCTAGGTCCCGGTCGGCGCGGACACGCCGGCCGGGGCCGCCTTCTCTACCTCTGCCGGATGGCAGGGGGACTGTGGCTCGTCTTGCTAACGCCGTGCTACGCCGCGGGTCAGGACTGGCCGCGACCAGGCAGGATGAAAGGTGGTCGGGCTCCCACTCGTGAGCGCGAAAGCGCACCAGCGGCGACCGGTCAGGACGGGCGGTGCGGGACTCTTAATCACTGGGTTCGGGGTTCGAATCCCTGGCGGCGCACCGTTCCTCAGCAGGATCCGAGGCTCCGGTCTTTCGTCGGCGCGTCCCTTCGAGTGGAGCAAAGTTGGCGCTATCACGTCGACTTCGCTCGAGCGGCTCGAGACGCTCCCCGCGAAGGAGCAGGGCGCGAGGCCGGACCCCACCACGTGGCCCGACCTCGCGCGGTCATGGTGCAACCCCCTCGGAGGTGGCGCGCCCCTCGGCGCCACGACACCCTTGCCAATGGCCCTTTCGGGCCGAGACCACTGAAACAAAGCTGACCGCCGTCTGCGAGGCGTCCCGGCGTCACGATTCCGTAACGTCGCTGGTCAAGCGGTCGCACAGCCACCGCGCGATGCGGGCTCGCGCCCGCCGACCCTCGGGGGTCGGGTGGAGCGGGTAGTCGTGGATCAACCCGAGTCCCTCGACCAGCTCGACGTCACCACCGGCCAGGACCACGGCATCGACCAGCCGGTGCGCGTCGGCGTTGAGGATGTCGTGGGTTCCGCTGAGCACCAGCACGGGCGGGAGGTCGCCCGGGTCGCCGTGGATCGGACTGACCCAGGGGTGGTCGACCGAAAGTGCACCTCGGTATGCGTTGCCGGCCTCGCGGAGGCCGGGCGCCTGCAGCCACGGGTCCAGGTTCGCCCGGGCGGCGACACCGGGGTCGTCGCACGACACGTCCACCCATGGGGAGATGAGCACCAGGCCGGCGAGCGCCCGGGCATCCGAGCGGGCCAGCTCCTGGGCTACGGCCAGGGCCATGCCGGCGCCGGCGGAGTCGCCCCCGACGAACACGGATCGTCCGGGATGCCGCAGCACGTCGCGGAGCAGGTCGGTCACGGCGGGGACGACGGTGTCGGCGGTGCCGACGGGGGCGAGCGGGTAGATGGGAACGAGCACGGTCAGGGCCGTCTCCCGGACCAGCCGCTCGACGAACCACCAGTGCCACGTCCGCAGCTCCCGGAAGTAGGCGCCGCCGTGCAGGAAGACGAGATGGCCGCTCGTGCGGCCGCCGCGCGGTCCGATCTCGTACACCGGCCAGCCGTCAGGGCTGACGCCGGCCACCACGTTGACCCGCCAGCTGAGCCGGGCCGGAGGAGCATACGTCGGTGGGCCGGCCCGCAGCGCGGTCATCGCCGCTCGTGTCGCCGGACCGGTCGCATACTGCGCGTGCGCGCGGCGGATGCTCGGCGCATACCGGACCAGCCGGGTGGCGAGGCTGAGACGAGGGCCTTCCCGTCGCCTCACAGGTAGAGGCCCGTGGCACCGTCGTCCTCGACGCGGCGGGCGGCGATGGCGTGGATGTCGCGCTCGCGGAGGAGCACGTAGTCCTTGGACTGCAGCTCGACCTCGTGCCGGTCGTCGGCGTCGAAGAGGACGCGGTCGCCGATCTCGACCTGCCGGACCGACGGTCCGGTCGCGACGACCTCGGCCCAGGAGAGGTGCTTGCCCACCGAGGCCGTGGCCGGGATGAGGATGCCCCCGCCGGATTTGCGCTCGCCCTCGTGCTCGAGAGAGACGAGCACTCGGTCGTGAAGCATGCGGATCGGCAGGCCCTCACCGGCCCTGGCCCGCTTGGCGGACACGGTGAGCGGGTCAGCTACGGCTGCGACGCAGGAGGCCGACGCCGATGAGGACGATCGACGTGGCGCCCAGCACGGCGGCAATGAGCTCGCTGCGGACCTGGCCGTCCGGGGTGCGCGTCTTCTCGGCGACTTTGATGCGCACCGCCTCGACCTCGCGGCGCAGGATCTCCCGCGGCATGAGCCGCGTGACGAGCTCGTCGACGGTGGTGCTGAGGTGGGCCCGCCGCTCGGCGAGCTCGGCCTCCAACTGCACGACCTGAGGTGTCAGGGGAACGGCCGGGGTCGAGCTGCTCATCGCCGGTCTCCTCCTCGCAGGCGGATGGTGTGGGTCAAACCCTACAGACCGAGGTCCTTGCGCAGCATGGCGACGTGTCCGGTCGCCTTGACGTTGTACCGCGCGTCGGAGACCTTCCCTTCCTCGTCGACGACAAACGTCGAGCGAATGACGCCTTCGACGGTCTTGCCGTACAGCTGTTTCTCGCCGTAGGCGCCGTAGGCGTTGTGGACCTGCTTGTCGGGGTCTGAGAGCAACGTGATGGTCAGGCCGTCTCGCTCCCGGAACTTGGCGAGCTTCTCCGGCTTGTCGGGACTGATGCCGAGGACCTCGATGCCGCGCGCGTGGAGCGCGTCGATGGAGTCGGAGAAGTCGCACGCCTGGGTGGTGCAGCCGGGGGTCATCGCCGCGGGGTAGAAGTACACGATGACGCGCTGGCCCTTGAGGTCGGACAGGGTCACGTCCTCGCCCTTGTCGTTCGTCAGCGTGAAGTCGGGAGCTGGGTCCCCGGGCTTGAGTGTCGTCGTCACGATGCCCAACTTAGCCGCGGCGGCTGAGGGCTGGGATACCCGGTGTGCGACGGGCGGTCCGGGCATCGCCCGGCCGAGAGTGCGGAAGGCGGGACTCGAACCCGCACGCCGAGGCACAGGAACCTAAATCCTGCGTGTCTGCCAGTTCCACCACTTCCGCAATAGCGCCGCCTGCCAGTCTACGAAGCCGGCCGTTAGGAGACGTCGACCTGCACCGTGTGCCAGCCGCTGGCGCCGTCGGGGGCCGGTGGCGCCTCCTTCTCCGTCTGCGTCTGTCCGGTGGCGTCGGTGGCGCGCACCCGGATCTGGTGGCTGCCCGGCGTGGCCGCCCACATGAGGACCCACTGCCGCCAGGCGTCCACCGTGGGCTCGGCGGCCAGCGTGGCCTCCTGCCACGGCCCGTCGTCGACCTGGACCTCCACCTTGCGAATGCCCCGGTGCTGGGCCCACGCCACCCCGGCGACGGCGACCGTCCCGGCCTGGACGCCCCGCCCGGGCCGCGGCACGTCGATGCGCGACGCGGTCTTGATCGGTCCCTTGGCCGACCAGCCGCGCGGCGTCCAGTAGCCCTCATCGTTGGCGAACCGCGTGACCTTCAGCTCGGTCACCCACTTCGTCGCCGACACGTAGCCGTAGAGCCCCGGCACGACCAGCCGAGCGGGAAAGCCGTGTTCGAACGGCAGCGGCTGCCCGTTCATGGCGACGGCGACGAGCGCGTTCCGGTCGTCGGTCAGCGCCTCGAGGGGCGTGCCCGCGGTGAACCCGTCGCTGCTCCGAGACAGGACCATGTCGGCACCGGCCTTGGGGCGCGCCATGGCCAGCAGGTTCCGCACCGGCCACCCGGTCCACATCGCGTTGCCCGCCAGGTCTCCGCCGACCTCGTTGGACACGCAGGTCAGCGTCACGAGGTGCTGCTCCAGCGGCTGCTTCAGCAGCGTCGCCCAGTCGATCGTGACCTCCTGCTCGACCTCTCCCCACACCCGCAGCGACCACGACGCGGTGTCGAGCTGCGGGACGACGAAGGCGGTGTCGATCCGGTAGAAGTCCTCGTTGGGGACGACAAACGGCGTGACCCCCTGGACACCGACGGACGCCCCGTCCACCGACGGCGTCAGTGTCGGGGTCGGGATGGCCGCGTCGGCCCGCGACGTTCGCGCCGTCCCGCGGCCGCCGTCGATCTGGAGGCCTACGAGTGCGGCCAGCGCCGCCCCTCCGCCGGCGACGACCCGCCTGCGGGTGGGTGAGCTCACACTCCCGGTATGCGTGTCGTCACTGGGACTGGGCCGGAGCCGGTCCAGGGTCCAGACGCCGGCCACGGTGCCGATCAGGGTCGGGAGGACGTCGGCAACCGTGGCGTCGGGCCTCGAGGAGACGGCGACCATTCCGAAGAGGCCGATGGCTCCGAGCAGCACCGCACCCAGCAGCCGGTGTCGGCGGAACAGAATGCCGATGCCTGCGCAGACCGCAACAAGCACGACGGCCATGCCCGCCGAGAGCGCCAGCTTGTCGTTGGTGCCGAACGTCGCCACCGCGAAGTCCTTGAGCCACGGCGGAGTCCGGTCGATGAACGCCCCGGCGACGGCCGGGATGGGCGAGGGCGTCCCGCCGGCGAGTCCCAGCCACGCGAGGACACCGGCGAGCAGTGTTCCCACCCCGATGGCCACTGCCCCGGCGAGGACGCCGTCGAGAGCCGCCCACCACACCGACCGCGCGGGCGCCGGCTTCCCGGCCTCCTGCTCGGACACGCGCGGACGGACATCGGTCATTCGGTGAGCCGCTTTCTCAGGATCGGCGCGAGCTGGCGAAACGCGCGCCCACGGTGCGAGATCGCGTTCTTCTCGTCGTCGGTGTACTCGGCCAGCGTCCGCGCGTCCCCGTCGACCAGGAAGATCGGGTCATAGCCGAAACCGTTGTCGCCGCGAGGTTCTCGGGTCAGCGACCCCCGAACGCGACCCTCGGACGACTCGACCGTGCCGTCGGGGAGGGCGAGAACGGCCGCACAGACGAACGCGGCTGCCCGGTGCTGCTCGCCCACGTCCGCCACCTGCTCCAGCAGCAGCCTCAGGTTGGCCCGGTCCCGATCCGCCCGTGCCAGGTCGGGCCCACCGGTCGTCCCGGACCATCGCGCGCTGAACACTCCCGGCGAGCCGCCCAGGACGTCGACGGCGAGGCCGGAGTCGTCGGCGACCGCGGGCATACCCGTCGCCTCCATCAGGGCGACCGCCTTGAGTCGCGCGTTGCCGTCGAACGTGACCTCGGTCTCGGGGACGTCGGGACCGCCGACCTCCGCGGCGCTGACGATGTCGAGGTCGAGCTCGTCGACGAGGTCGGCGACGATCTGGCGCAGCTCGAACACCTTGTGCTCGTTGCGCGTCGCCAGCACGAGCCGACGCGCCATCAGGTGCGCTCCCGCGCGGGCGCCTCGAGCGCCGCCTGCTGGGCGGCGGTGAGGTCGGCGCACCCCTTGGTGGCGAGGTCCAGCAGCCGGCCGAGGAGGTCGCGGTCGAACGGCTCGGCCTCGGCGGTGCCCTGCACCTCGACGAACCGGCCGTCGCCGGTCATGACGACGTTCATGTCGGTGTCGGCGGTGGAGTCCTCCGGGTAGTCGAGGTCGAGGACCGGTTCTCCCTCGACGACGCCCACGCTGACCGCGACCACCGAACCCGTCAGGGGCTGCTCGCCGGCTCGCAGCAGCCCGCGCCGGCGGGCGTCCTCGACCGCGTCGACGAGTGCGACGTATGCGCCGGTGATGGCCGCCGTCCGCGTGCCGCCGTCGGCCTGGAGGACGTCGCAGTCGAGGACGATCGTGTTCTCGCCCAACGCTTTCGTGTCGACGACGGCCCGCAGCGAGCGGCCCACGAGGCGGGAGATCTCGTGGGTGCGACCACCGATGCGCCCCTTCACCGACTCCCGGTCGGAGCGGGTGTTCGTCGCGCGCGGCAGCATCGCGTATTCGGCGGTCACCCATCCCGTGCCACCGCCCTTGAGCCAGCGCGGAACTCCTTCGGTGAATGACGCGGCACACAGCACCCGCGTCCGTCCGAACTCGACGAGCACACTGCCTTCGGCGTGGTCGAGCCAGTTCCGCGTGATCCGGACCTCGCGCGTCTGTTCGGGTGAACGGCCGTCATGGCGGGCGCGTCGAGCGCGGGAAGGCGTGGTGGGGTCGGTCATGGCCGCAAGGCTAACCACGCCATCAGGCTACGTCGGCCGCCGGGCGACAGCACCGGCTCGAACCTTACGGCTCCCTGACAAAGGGCCTCAGAGGAAGTACACAGCCCCGGGTTCCGCGAGCTCGACCGTCCCGTCCCAGCGCGCCGACGCCTGCGCGCGGCACTGCTCCCGGTCGTTCCACGCGGGGATGTGGGTCAGCATGAGCCGGCCGACTCCCCCGGCCCGCGTCGCGACCTGCGCGCACTGGGCTCCGTTCATGTGGATGCCCCCGATCGTGTCGCGGCCCTCGACGAACGCCGAGTCCGCGAGAACGAGGGACGCTCCTGACATCAGCGGCAGCAGGGCCGCGCACTCGTCGGTGTCACCGGTATAGGCCAGGGCCACCCCGTCGGCTTCCACCCGCAGGCCGTAGGCCTCGATGGGGTGACACACCGCATACGGGGTGATCGTGAACGGTCCGATCGTCACCGGCTGGCGGTCGACGTGCTCGCGGTAGTCGAACTCGGTGTCCATCGCGTGCACGTCGTCGAGCCCGTAGGCCTCGCTCATCCGCTTCTCCGTGCCGGTCGGCCCGTAGACCAGGAGCGGCGCGCACTGGCCCTCGGGGTGGTACCGCTGCACGACGTAGAGCCCGCAGAGGTCGATGCAGTGGTCGGGATGAAGGTGGCTGAGGAAGATCGCGTCGAGATGACGCGGGTCGATGTGCTGCTGCAGCGTGCCCAGGGCACCGGCTCCGATGTCCAGGGCGACGTTCCACGTACGGCCGTGGTGCTCGGCCTGGATCAGATAACAGGAGGCGGGCGACGTCGGCCCGGCGAACGAGCCCGAGCATCCCACAATGGTCACCTTCACGACGCCGCCACCGGGATCGCGGCCAGGTTGCCGAAGACCGTTTCGACCTCGGGGCCGAGGAACCGGCGCGCCAGCCCCCGGAACTCGTCCGGGTTCCCCGTCGTGCTGAACGCCAGCGTCGGCGGCGGCAGGTCGTCCGGCCGCAACAGGTCGCCGTCGGCCAGCACGCGGTAGACGTCCTTGGCCGTCTCCTCCGCCGATGACACCAGCGTGACCCCGTCGCCCATGACGTAGGAGATGACACCGGTCAACAACGGGTAGTGGGTGCACCCCAGGACCACGGTGTCAACCCCGCGGTCCGCGACCGGTTCGAGGTACTCGCGAGCCACGTCGAGCAACTCTTTGCCTCCCGTGACGCCGGCCTCGACGAACTCCACGAACCGGGGGCAGGGTTGGCTCACCACGTCGATGTGAGGGGCCGCGGCGAAGGCGTCCACGTACGCCTGGGACTGGTGGGTCCCCAGGGTCGAGATCACGCCGACCCGGCGGTTGCGCGTGGCCGCCGCCGCCCGGCGGACCGCAGGGCGGATGACCTCGATGACCGGCAGGTCGTAGCGCTCACGCGCGTCGTGCAGGACGGCGGCGCTCGCCGTGTTGCAGGCGATGACCAGGACCTTGACGCCGTGGTCGACCAGCCGGTCGAGGCACTCCAGCGCGAACCTCCGCGTCTCGGCGATCGGGCGCGGGCCATAGGGGGCGCGCGCCGTGTCACCGAAGTAGACGACCGACTCGTGGGGCAGCTGGTCGAGCACCGCCCGGGCGACGGTGAGGCCGCCGAACCCCGAGTCGAAGATGCCGATCGGCGCGTCCGTCACCCCTGAAGAATAGGTAGGCATGTGTGAGGGGCCGAATCAGCGCGCCGTCTGCTTCGTCACAGCGTCCTCAACCGCCGGCATCACTTCCTCGAGGAACACGTTGTGGAACCGCTCGTCGTCGTCGTCGCCGTCGTGAGGACCGGAGAACCGGATGGCGAAGATCGCCATGTTCCACAGCCACCACTCGAGGTCGAACAGCTCCACCATGTCGTCGTCGAGGTCCGCGGTCCCGCCGTGCGCGACGTAGGCGGACAACGGTTCCGCTCCGTCCGCGTCCCGGAGGACCGTGCGCAGGTCGCGCTCCCGGGGCGCGATCCGCAAGGACTCCCAGTCGACCAGCACGGGGCCGCCGAGCCTCCAGAGGACGTTGCGCGTGTGCGGCTCGCCGTGCGTCGGCACCCAATCGTCGCGCGCGTCGCGCGCCCGGGCGGCCAGCTGGTCGAACCTCCGGTAGAGGCGACCCAGCTCCGGCCCACTGCGCTGGAGCGCCGTGCGGACGGACTCACCGAACGGGCCGGCCGTCCATGGTGAGTCGAGCCGGTCGAGGAGAGCACTCATCTCGCCCCGCAGCGGCGGCCCGGGCACCCACGACCGGGCGCGAGCCGGAGACCGCTCGGCGTGCAGCGCTCCCAGCGCTCCAGCGATCAGGGCGCGCTGGTTGTCGTCGGCGTAGTCGCCAGGGCCCGGCTCGCCCTCCAGGTACGGGGTGACCGTCAGGAGGTATGCGCCCACGACCACTCCGACCCCGTGCGGCTCCGTCTCCGGGGTCAGCGTGGGAACCACCACGTGGTGCCCCCGCTGCGCGAGCTCTCGTGCCGCCGCATACGTGTCGAGCAGCTCTCCGAGCCGACCGTGCACGCCGACGTCGTCCGCCGTCACGAACCAGCGCGGCTGGTGCCGGCCGCTGGCGACCCAGTGGTGTGCGCCCGCGCCATGCGGCAGGTACGCGCACGACACGGCGCCGTGGTCCCAGTGCTCGCGAATGATGCCGAGGACCGCACCGGCGACGAGCTCCTGGGGTTCGACCAGCATCGGTTCAGCCGAACAGCCTGCGGCCCAGCATCGCCGTCGTCAGCGACTCCTGCATCCACGTGAGGAAGTCGTAGAACGACGCGGCATACACGGCGGGATCGTCGGGATCGAGAGCGGAGATCCGCTCGTCGAGGGCGAGGGCGTCCTCTTCGGTCCTCAGCCCCAGTCGCTCGCCGAGGACGAGCCGTGTGTCGGTGAGTGCGACGAGCACGGCCTCCGCCTGTTCCCGGGTGAGCTCGAGGCGGTCACCGGTCGCACCCCGAAGGGCGCCGATCGCCGTGGCCAGGTTGGTGGCCTTGCGGTCGCGCAGCTCGTGCTCGGTGAGCCGCCGGAACTCGTCAGCCACCTCCTTGTCGCCTCGGTGCGCCGTCGGAAGCAGCCGTTCCAGAGCCGGGTCGCGGTCGACCGGGTCAGGTTCGGGGCCGAACTCCTGGTCTTCGCCGGCGACCGAAACGCCAAGACCCGCAACGAGATCCTCGAACGCGTCACCGGTCTCGGGCCGGTCGCCGACATCCGGCGGCGCGACGATCTCCCGGGTCTGCTCCATGAGGCCGGCGACGACGCCGCGCTCCATCTCGTCGAACTTGGCGACGTAGCGGTCGCCCTTGCGCCGAAAGGACCGAGCCACCCTCAGGCGTCCTTTTCGAAGGTCGCCCAGAGCCCGTACCCGTGCATCGCCTCGGTGTCTCGCTCCATCTCTTCGCGGTTGCCGTGGGCGACGACGGCCTTGCCCTTGATGTGCACGTCGAGCATGAGCTTCTCCGCCTTGGGGCGCGGATAGCCGAAGTAGGTCTCGAAAACGTAGGTCACGTAGGACATGAGGTTGACCGGGTCGTTCCACACCAAGGTGATCCACGGGACATCGAGTTCGAGCTCCTCGACGGTCTCGGTGCTCCGCTCCTCGACGGGTGCGATCGAAGCGGTCATCCCCACGGCCTCCACCATAGGCTGTCCGCCGTGACCAGTACGGCCCGGCAAAGCACCGGACTGCTCACCGACCACTACGAGCTCACCATGGTCGAGGCCGCCCTGCGCAGTGGCGCGGCATCTCGTCGGTGCGTCTTCGAGGCGTTCGCCCGACGACTGCCCGAGGGCCGGCGCTACGGCGTGGTGGCCGGAGCGGGGCGGTTCCTCGAGGCGCTGCAACGGTTCCGATTCGGGGACGACGAGATCGACGAGCTGCGCCGACGCGGGGTCGTCGACGACGCCACCTGCGACTGGCTGGCCGGCTACCGGTTCTCCGGTGACGTCAGCGGGTATGCGGAGGGCGAGGTCTACTTCCCCGGTTCGCCGGTGCTCGTGGTCGAGTCGTCGTTCGCTGAGGCGGTCGTCCTCGAGACGCTGGTGCTCTCGATCCTCAACCATGACACCGCAATCGCCTCGGCGGCCTCCCGGATGACGTCCGCAGCGGGCGACCGGCCGTGCATCGAGATGGGATCTCGCCGTACGCACGAGGAGGCCGCGGTCGCGGCGGCGCGCGCCGCATACATCGCGGGGTTCGCGACGACGAGCAACCTCGAGGCTGGCCGCCGCTACGGCGTGCCCACCGCCGGCACGGCCGCCCACGCCTTCACCCTTCTGCACGACTCCGAGCGCGAGGCCTTCGCGGCCCAGGTGGACACCCTCGGCACCGGCACCACCCTGCTGGTCGACACGTACGACGTCATGGAGGGCGTGCGGACGGCGGTCCAGGTGGCCGGAACCTCGCTCGGAGCGGTCCGCCTCGACTCGGGCGACCTCGTGGAGCAGGCCCGCGAGGTCCGCGCGCTGCTCGACTCGCTCGGGGCCGTGGGCACCCGGATCGTCGTGACGTCCGACCTCGACGAGTATGCGATCGCCGCGCTCGCGTCCGCGCCGGTCGACGCGTACGGGGTCGGGACCCAGCTGGTGACCGGCTCCGGGGCGCCCACGGCCAGCATGGTCTACAAGCTGGTCTCCCGGTCGGACGAGGACGGCGTGATGCGGCCGGTCGAGAAGCGGAGCGAGTCGAAGACGTCGGTGGGCGGCCGCAAGTGGGCCCTGCGCCGGCTCAGTGCCGACGGGGTCGCCGAGGCCGAGGTGGTCGGCATCGAGGAACGTCCCACCGACGACGGCGACGACCGTCCACTCATGGTCGACCTGGTCCGAGGGGGCGAGCTGCTGGCGCCGCCCGACCTGGCCGCGGCCCGCGAGCGACACGCAGCGTCGCGAGCCGAGCTCCCGGCCGTCGCCTTGCGGCTGCAGCGTGGCGACGTCGCGCTGCCGACGCTCTTCGAGGACCGCGACTTGCGCTGAGCACCGGGGCCTAGGTTCGGGCCATGCACACCGTTGCCGCCGACTCGATCTGGTCCGACCTGTTCATGTTCGAGATCCCGCCGACCGAGAAGATCCTCCGAACCGTCATCGTCTACGCGGCGGTGGGCCTCCTGATTCGCGTCTTCGGCCGCCGCATCCTCGCTCAGCTCAACTTGTCCGACCTGGTCGTGGTGCTGCTGCTGTCGAACGTCGTGCAGAACGCCATCATCGGCGCGGACAACTCTCTCGCCGGCGGGCTCCTCGGTGCTCTCACGCTGGTGGCCGTCGACTACCTGTTCGACCGTTTTGCCTTCATGATCAAGGGATCCGAGCGGTTCCTCGACGGCCGGCCGGTGCTCCTCGTGGAGGACGGGCGGGTTCACAGCGAGCGGCTGCGGCGGGTCGGCATCCGCGACACCGAGCTGCGGACCGTCTTGCACCGGCTCGGCGCAGACAACCCCACCGAGGTCGACTATGCGATGCTACGCCCGGGCGGTGGCTTCGACATGACCCTCAAGCGTCACGAGCAGAACGCCAGTGCCGGGGAGCTCGAGGCGGCCGTGCATCGGATCGAGCAGCGAATCGACGAGCGATTCGCTGCCCTGGAGGCGCGGTTACCGCAGGCACGTGAGTGAATCCCGTTGCCGTTGCTCGTCGTCGATGCGCTGTCCCGACCCTTACGTCAACCCGTGATCGCCACGGGCTGGCCGTTGGCGACGAGCTTCCAGTCCATGGTCGAGAACGTCGCGGCGTCGATGACCTTGTTGGTCGTGACCCAGTCGATGAGCAGCTGCCGGATCTCGACCTGCGCGTTGTAGAGCACCGGCGCGGTCGTCACGCCCGGGAAGTTGCCGCCACCGGACTGGCGGTAGTTGTTGATCGCGATGACGAAAGCCTGGTCGGCGGTGACCGGCGCACCCGCATACGAGAGGTTCATGATCCTGGAGCCGACCGGCTGGGCGATGTCGACGTCGTAGGTGAGCGGGGCATCGAGCCCGGCCACGATGTCGTAGTTGTAGTCGGGCGTACCGTTCGGGGCCGTGTCGGTGACCGCGTTGGTGACGGCGTCGGCGGGGAAGGGCCCCGCGCTGCTGACCTGCTTGAAGTAGCGGGCCGAGTACTCGAGGTAGGCCTTGACCTGGGCGCCGGTGAAGCGGATCGCGAGCAGGGTGTTGTCGTAGACATACAGACCGGCCACATCGCGCACCGTCACGTTGCCCGCGGGGATGGCCGCCGCCCGGTTGAACGGCGCCGCGATGGACAGGACCGGCAGGCTGGCGTCCGCGGTGCCGGCCAGCACCGCCTTCACCGCGTCGGCCTGGACGTAGTTGATGAAGTCGATGGCGGCGGTGTCCTCATAACGGGATGTCGCGGCGGACATCGGTTGCAGTGAGGTGCCGATGACGCTGTTGACGTAGGCGCGCACCTTGGCCTGGGCGTCCCTGACGAGATCCTCGATCCCGGCGTCCGCCGGCACCGTGTTGGAGTTCAGCGTCGTGGCCGCCGTGGCTTGGTCGTCGACCACCCACTGGCCCTTGGTCTTCGTCATGGGGATGTCCATGACGGTGACCCGATTGCCCCAGTAATTCGGCTCGGAGAGCAGCACCTGCTTGCCGGTCTCGAGGTTGGTGACCTTGCGCTGCGGGATGTCGCGGTGGGCGTGTCCGACGAGGATCGCGTCGATGCCCGGGACCTGCTGCGCGAGCAGGGTGCTCGCGTTCTCCGGGTACGGCAGGGCATCTCCATAGGAGGACGACGTGTCCATGCCCGAGTGGCAGGAGACGATCACGACGTCGGCGCCGGCCGCCTTGAGCCGCGGGACGAAGATCTTGCCCTGCTCGACGATCCCCGGGAACTTGGCCTTGCCCTCGACATTCGCCTTGTCCCAGATGGCGACACCGGGCGTGACCAGGCCGAGGATCCCGACCCGGAGCGGCTTCTGGCCGGGGATCTTGACCGTCTTGATGACGTAGGGCGGGAAGAGCGGTGCGCCGGAGCTCCAGTCGACGGTGTTGGCGCTGAGCAGCGGGTGGTGGCACTGGGACTGGAACGCCCGCAGCAGGTCGAGGCCGTAGTTGAACTCGTGGTTGCCGAGGGCGGCGGCGTCGTAGCCGACCGCGTTCATCGCGGCGGCCATCGGGTGCGTGGTGCCGTTGGTGATCGGCTCGATCTTGGCGTAGTAGTAGGCGAGTGGTGTCCCCTGGATGGTGTCGCCGGCGTCGAGGGTGAGGGTGTTCTCGATCCCACGCTCGGCCCTCATCGCCTTGATGAGGGTCGCCGCCTTGGCCACGCCGATGTCGTTGTGCGCCGCGTCGTCGTACTCGGTGTCCTTGAAGTAGTCCCAGTTGTAGACGTTGCCGTGAAGGTCGGTGGTCCCGAGCACCGTCAGCAGGTAGTCGTGCGCGCCCTGCGGGTTGCCGGCCGCGGCAGCCGGGCCGGCGGCGGTCACGCCGATCACGCCGGCTCCTCCGACCGTGGCCATGGCCAGCAGCTGGCGGCGGGTGGTCTCGGCATCGGTGAGCGAGCGAAGGGATCGGGGCGTCATGTCACTCCACGGGGTGTCGGGTGAGTACAGGTTGGGGCGCGCGGCAAGGCGTGACGTCGGCAGAGCCAGGTGCGCACATTTCCGCCTTTTCGCCGCGGACGCAACCTCCCAGCGGTCGACATCCTGGACGTGTCTGAACTCAGGCATGCCGCAGTTGTCCGGCGTCACTCGCGTCAGCCGTGGGACGGGGGCTCGTGTGCCTTCGCTCGGCTCCCGGCGCCGGCAGCCCCGCCGCGGAGCCAGCTGGACGCATACAGGCCGTCGTCGACCGCCCGGCCGCCCTCCCCCAGCTCCAGCGGGCGGAAGGTGTCGACCATGACGGCGAGCTCGTCGAAGTAGTGGACGCCGATCGAGCCCTCCGTCGCGCCTGGCTGGGGTCCGTGGGGGTGGCCGCCCGGGTGGACCGAGATCGACCCCTTCCCGATCCCC
>DATLPT010000135.1:0-11389 GCA_035535635.1 Lapillicoccus sp.
GCGCAGAGGCCGATCCACGCCTTCCAAGCACGTCGCAGCGGCACCAGCGCGTCCTGGGGCTCCGCCGCCGCCAGGGCGGCCAGCCCAGCGGCAACCCTCGATCATCGCGCAGTAGATGTTGCCGGAGCCGATCGGCGAGACCTCACCGGCGGCCAGCCCGACCATCGCCTCGTCCAGCAAGGTCAACCCCTCGGGCACCTGCCCCGAGTAGATGAGCATCCGCCCCTGGCTGACCGGTCCGAACGCGGTGAGGTCGCCGTTGCGCCAGCGTTGGCCGATCGCCAGCACCTGCCGGCCGCACTCGGCAGCACTGGCGATGTCACCGGCGAGTTCTACCGCCACCTCGGCTGGTGCATCAGGAAGAAGCCCCCAAGGCTCGGCGTCCTCGGGCTCGCCCTCGAGCAGCCGCAGCCCCCGGGCGACCCAGCCACCACCAACCGCCACGTTGCCAGAAGTACTGTGTACGTGGGCGATCCATTGCGCGTCCATGGCTGCCGCCACCCGGTCGCCGGCGGTGCTGTGGAGCGTGAACGCCTGCTGCCACGCGCGGATCGCGCTGTCTCGATCCGCGACGAGGGATGCCGCGGTGGCCAGCGAGTGCCAATCGACCGGCGTGAGCGTACCGGGGTCGGCGCGCCCGAAGTGGTCGCGCGCCGCAGCCCACGCCCGGGCGGCGAAGGCCTTCCGACCGGACTCGAGGTCGCCGGTGGTCTGGCGACCGCGGGCGACGTCCCTGGTGTCGCCCATGGTGCTCCTCCGTTCTCGGAGGATACGCGCGTCGTCAGGTGCCAACTCCGGAGATCGCGTGGCTGCGGCTCACCGCCGAATGGACCGCGATGTGCCGGGCGACGTAGTCGGCGTCCCGGCCGGCACCGTGGATCGTCATCGAGAGCGCCGCAGACTGGAAGCACAGCCCGGCGAAGTAGAGGCCTGGCGCCTCGCCGACGACGCCCCGGAGCTCCCGAGGCCACCCGTCGTCGTCGAACACCGGGACGTCGACCCAGTCGAACACCTGACGGAATCCCGTGCACCACACGACCGTGCCGGCGTCGACGACCCGGCCGTCGTCGAGGACCGGACGTCCCTCCTGAACGCCCGCCACCCGCCCGCGAACCCAATCGACGCCAGACCGTTCCAGGTCCGCCTGCTGCACGCGGATGCGCGGCCCGCCGTGCTGGCGGAAGTGGTTCATCTGCTTGCGGCCCACGGGGTTTCGGCGGTTGAGGACGTGGGCGAAGAGGACGAAGAGGATGAACGGATACATCACCTTGGCCAGGGGCGACTCGTAGGCCACTGGGAGCTGGCCCGTGTCGCGACCGACGAGCACGGTGTCGTGGGTCTCAGTCGCCTCGTAGGCGATGTCGCAGCCAGAGTGGGAAGCTCCGACGACGAGCACCGTGCCCGCGGCCAGCTGGGACGGGCGTCGGTACTCGCTCGAGTGCAGCTGCCGGATGCCCGGGTCGAGCTGGTCCGCGAAGTCGGGGACGAGCGGGATCCGCCCGAAGGTTCCCGTTGCCACCACGACATTGTCGGCCTCGATGCGTCCGCCCGAGGTGGTGACGACGTACCCGCCGTGGTCCCCGGCGGTTAGCCGTTCGACGCGCGCGCCGAGCCGCACGGGCAGGGCGAATCGCGCGGCATACGCCTCGAGGTAGTCGGCGAACTCGTCCTTGGTCGGCGTATGCCATCGGGGAGCCGGGAAGGGCATGCCCGGCAGCGCGTCGGCCCAAGCTGGGGTGAAGAGAGTCAGGCTGTCCCACTGGTTGCGCCAGCCGTCGCCGACCCGGCTCTCCGTGGCGAGGACGAGGCACGGGCGGCCGAGCCGCTTCAGCTGGTAGGCAGTGGACAGACCGGCTTGGCCGGCCCCGATGATCACGGTTTCGATGTGTTCGGTACGCACAACGTGCTCCTGGGTGTCGCGGTGGGGCGGCCATAGCGCACGCTCCAGAGGAGCATCAGCGCGGACGTGACCGCGTAGAAGGTGTGCAGCAGCCAGATCGGGCCGGGCGGCAGGTGGAACTCGTAGAGCGAGTAGAAGGCGTTGCCGACGTTGGCCAGGACCAGGTTGCTGCGTGAGTAGGACGCCAGGTCCCTGGTGCGGGCGGCTTTGCCCAGCATCGGCAGCATGCTGAGGGCGAACACGATCGTCGCGACGGAGCCGGCGGCCACTGGAACGGAGCTGTCCATGTCTCCCAGCGTCGGGATGCCGCGTGGTGCCCCGCGTCGGGCGACTCACCCATTTCCGCAGCGGCCGGGATGGGTGGATTGACCCACGAGATCGTCCAGGGCGATCGAGTGGCCCAGGCGCCTGCTGGCACGCTGACCACCATGGCCGCCTCGACCTGGAACGAACTGACTGCCGAGCTGGACGACGACGACCTGGCCCTGTTCACCGCATACCGGACCGCCGTCCATGTGATGCCCGAGGTGACCGAGAAGGTCTCGATGACCGAAGTCGCGTACCTCGTCAAACGCCAGTTCACCTCGGGCTACATCCGGAACCACTACCTCGAGATCGCCGTCCACCTGACCCGCGAGGCCGATCACCCGCTACTGCGCGCCCGGTTCGCGACGACCAGGAAGGTGACGACCCACCGGCTCACCCTGACCAGCCCCGACCAGATCGACGACGGTCTGCTAGCCCTGGTCGAGGAGGCCCGGGAGACGGTCGGACCCGGGACTCGCTGAGAATGCGCCCTTGGGTACTCCCGTCCGGGTCACCCCGATGACATCGTTGAGCGCATGACCGACGTCGCACATCGGCCGAGGGAGAAACCGCAGAACGAGAAGACGTTCTTCGGCCAACCGCGCGTCCTGGCCAACCTGTTCGGCGTCGAGCTGTGGGAGCGGTTCAGCTTCTACGGGATGCAGGGCATCCTCCTGCTCTATCTGTACTTCCCGACCGACAAGGGCGGTCTGGGAATCTCCCAGGACACCGCGGTGGGAGTCGTCGGCGCCTACGGCGGCCTGGTCTACCTCAGCACGATCGCGGGCGGATGGGTGGCCGATCGCCTCATCGGCTCCGAACGCACCCTGTTCTACGCGGCCGTCCTCGTCATGGCCGGCCACATCGCCCTCTCCATCCTCCCCGGAACTCTTGGCGTCGGCGTCGGGCTCGTCCTGATCGCCATCGGCAGCGGCGGAGTCAAGGCCAACGCGACCTCGCTCGTCGGCACGCTCTACTCCGAAGAGGACCCACGCCGGGACGCGGGGTTCTCGATCTTCTACCTCGGCATCAATCTGGGCGCACTCCTCGGGCCCTTGCTGACCGGCTGGCTCCAGACGAGCTACGGCTTCCACATCGGGTTCGCCGCGGCCGCGGTCGGGATGGCGATCGGGTTGATCCAGTATGCGATCGGTCGCCGGCAGCTCTCAGAGGTTGCCAACGAGGTTCCCGACCCGCTGCCGAACCAGAAGCGTCTTTGGTACGCGCTGGGCATCGCCGCGGGTGCGGTCATTCTCGTGGTGCTCGGCGTCACTGGCGTGCTTCGGGCGAACAACCTCGACCGGGCAGTCATCCTCCTGATCATCGGCGCGACCCTGGCCTACTTCATCGTCATCCTCACCAGCCGCCACGTCACGTCGGTCGAGCGCATGCAAGTGATCGCGTTCATCCCGATGTTCATCGCCAGTGCGGCGTTCTGGTCGCTCTACCAGCAGCAGTTCACCGTGCTGACGGTGTACTCCGACTACCAGCTCAACCGCGACATCTTCGGATGGACGATGCCGATCTCCTGGGTGCAGTCGATCAACCCGGTGTTCATCATCATCCTTTCCGGAGTGTTCGCGGCCATCTGGACCAAGCTGGGCGACCGGCAGCCACCCACCCCACTGAAGTTCGCCGCGGGCACGGTGGTCATGGGCGTCGCTTTCCTGCTGTTCATCCCGATGGCCAGCACCCAGCCGAACTCCGCGCCGCTGCTGGGCCTCATCGGCGTGATCTTCGTCTTCACCATCGCCGAGCTGCTGCTCTCCCCGGTCGGACTTTCATTGGCGACGAAGCTCGCGCCGGAGGCCTTCAAGACCCAGATGGTGGCGCTCTTCTTCCTGTCGGTGGCCCTCGGCACCGCACTCTCAGGCACGTTGGCCCAGTACTACTCGACCGACACCCAGGTGCCCTACTTCGGCATCCTCGGCAGCGTCGCCATCGTCGTCGGGATCGTCCTCGCCCTCATGACGCCGTGGCTCGAGCGGCTCATGGGCCGAGTCCGCTGACCCCGCGACATGCAGCCGGGGGTCTGCGTTGACAGACTGACCCGGTGCCCGAGCTGCCCGAGGTCGAGACCGCCCGGGCGGCGATCGAACGAGCGGCGCTGGGCCGCCCGATCACGGACGTCGACGACACCGACACCTATGTCTGCCGCCCCCACGCGCCGGGCGAGATCCGCGCCGCACTCCTCGGTCGCTCCCTGACCGCCGCCAACCGGCAGGGCAAGTCGATCTGGTGCGACACCTCAGGACTGGACGGCTCGCATACCCATGGCCCGGAGCTGGCCATCCATCTCGGGATGAGCGGCCACATCATCGTCACCGAGCCGGCGGGCGCCCTCACCGAGGGCGGCGACTGGCTCGCGAACGAGCGCCGGCGATCGTATGCGCGCAACCCCAAGAACCCGGCGTGGAACCGGTTCCGGATCACCTTTGCGGACGGCGGAGAGCTGCGCCTGTTCGATCCGCGACGGCTGGGACGGGTACGCCTCGACGCGAGCCGGACGACGCTCGGACCGGACGCGGAGCAGATCTCGCTCCCGGAGTTCCGGGAGCGGCTCGGCCGGGGCGCCGCCGCGGTCAAGGCCCGCCTGCTCGACCAGTCCGTCGTGGCCGGCGTCGGGAACCTCCTCGCCGACGAGACCCTCTGGCAGGCGCGCGTCTCGCCCCGCCGGCCGGCCGACGAGCTCACCTCCGACGAGCTGGCCCACCTCCGCCGGGCCCTGCGCGCGGCGACCCGGCGAGCGCGCCAGCGCGGAGGCGTCCACACGGGGACCTTCGTCGAACATCGACGGCGCGGCGGCCACTGCCCGCGCTGCGGCACCGAAGTGGAACGCGCGACCGTCGGCGGTCGCACGACGTTCTGGTGTCCGAAGGACCAGGTCTAGCCACCCCACGAAGTTCTCCGCTCTGCTCCGATACTTCGCGGGGACCCCGTCTAGTCCGACATCCCGCGTTGGGCGAGCTCCTCCTTGGCGGCCCAGGCCCGGATGTCTCCGCGTTCCAACGCCAGCGCCACCAGGTCGGGGAAGGCATCGGGCGTGCAGGCGAATGCGGGGACGCCGAGCTCGGCCAGGTCGCCGGCGAGCGCCCGGTCGAAGGCCGGTGCGCCGTCGTCGGAGAGCGCGAGCAGGACGAGGACCTGGATCCCTGCCGCGAGCATCTGCTCGATCCGGGAGAGCATCTCGTCGCGGATGCCGCCCTCGAACAGGTCGGAGACGAGGACGAAGAGAGTGTCCGTCGGTCGCGTGACGAGGCCCTGGCAGTAGGCGATCGCCCGGTTGATGTCAGTGCCGCCGCCGAGCTGCGTCGCGAACAGCACGTCGACCGGGTCGGACAGCTGGTCGGTGAGGTCGACCACGGCCGTGTCGAAGGCGACGAGTGAGGTCTGCACGGACCGGATCGAGGCAAGGACCGCACCGAAGATCGACGCGTACACGACCGAGGCCGCCATGGACCCCGACTGGTCGATGGCGAGGATGATGTCCCGCTGCACATGCTGCTGTCGGCGCCCGTACCCGACGAGCCGCTCCGGCACGACCGTGCGCTGCTGCGGCAGGTAGTGCTTGAGGTTCGCGGCGATGGTGCGGTTCCAGTCGACGTCTCGCAGCTTCGGCCGCGAGGTGCGGGCCGCGCGGTTGAGGGCGCCGGTCACGGCGGCCCGCGTGCGGTTGGCGATCCGTCTCTCGACATCGTCGACGACCTTGCGCACGACGGCCCGCGCCGTGGACCTCGACGTCTCGGGGATCGCGGCGCCGAGGCTCACAAGGCTGGAGGCGAGGTGGACGTCCGGCTCCAGAGACTCCATCAGCTCCGGCTCCAGCAGCAGCGAGCGCACACCGAGCCGCTCGATCGCGTCGCGCTGCATGACCTGGACCACCGTGGACGGAAAGTACGCGCGGATGTCGCCGAGCCAGGTCGCCACCTTTGGTGCCGAGCCGCCGAGACCGCCGATGCGCGGCCCGGATGGTGCCGGCTCGCCACCGGGACCCCCGTCACCTCCGTAGAGCGCCGCCAGCGCCTGGTCCATGCGCTGGTCGTCGGCCGAGAGGCGGAACCCCTCGGAGGGCTGGTCCGAGTCCCCGCCGAGAGTGAGCCGCCACCGCCGGAGCCGTTCGTCGCTCACCGCGCCCCCTCCGGCACCGGCAGCCCCAGCAGCCACGCGACGGTCGCGACGGCCGGGGCAGCGCGGGCGAGATCGATCTCGGACCACCCGGACGACGCGGAAGCGACCGCGGGTCCGGTCCCGTCGAGGCGACGGATCTGGTGCGCCAGCTGACGGCGCTCGGCCGACTCGAACCCGCCGAACGTGCGTCGCAGCAAGGGCAGGACGTCGACGAACTCCTCCGGACGCAAGCCCGCGAGCCAGGCGTCGAGCGTCCCGAGCAGCGCCCGGTCGTGCACAAGTAACAGGCCGCCGCCGGCGAGGAACCCCTCGATCCACGCGGCCTTGTCCGCCGGCGTCGACCCGACCGACAGCGCTCGTTCCAGCCGTCGCGCGGTCGCGTCGCGGTCGAGGACCTGGGCGTCGGCCAGCAGCCGCACGAACCGCCCGGCGAGCAGCCCGTGCAGATCCGCCCGGTGGGTCAGCCGCTCCACCGTGTCGAGCCACTCGGCCCGTCGTTCCGCGGACATCAGCGCGGTCGCCGCGTGCACCTCCTCTACGCCGCCCCGCAGCGCATCGGCCGCCTCGTCGCCGAGCCCTGTCACCGCCGCCGGCAGGGCGGCCTCGATCCGGACGAGGAGGGAGGTCGCGACCTCCTCCAGCGCAGAGGTGTCGGTGGCCCGGACGTCGCCGTACCGCATCGCTCGCACCAGCACCGGCAGCGCGTCCATGAGGTGCTCCACGTCGAAGTCGAGGGCGGCCCGGTCGCGCAGCGCGGCGAGCACCCGCGGGAGCGCGGCGGTGAGGTCCCCGAGCAGGCAGGCCTCCATGGCGCGGGTCACGGTGGCGAGCGGGCTGTCGGCGGAGGTGGCGCGGTCGACGACCCGCGCGGTCGCGGCATCGACCACCGTGGTCCCCCAGACGCTGGCCACCGCGACGTCGACCGAGAACTCGGGTCGCCAGGTCAGCGACCAGCCCTCCTTGAACGTGCCGGTCCCCGCGGTCCGGGCTGGCACACCCCAGTCGACGCCGAGCATCCGGAGTCGGTGCAGCAACCGGGATCGGGACAGGTCCGTCGGCTTCCGGAGGTCGAGCTCCAACGACTTCTCCAGCGGGTCGATCGCGAGCCGAAGGCGCCGGGCCGTCGCTCGCAAGTCGGCCTCGAGGGGCACGGTTGGCGCCTCGTCCGGAACCGTTCCCAGGCGTTCGCCCACGACGAGGTCCCGGGTGACCAGGTCGACGAGGAGCTCCTCGCCCTGACAGAGCACCGACCGGGTCGCGTCCGTGACCTCGGCCAGCCCGGCGAGCGGCCGGCCCCGCATCGTCGCGACCGCCTCGGCGAGCCGGACCGCTTCGATGACGTGCGCCGACGATACCGGCAGGTCCTTCTCGCGCAGCCGTCCGGCGACCTTGGTGAGCCAGCGCGGGACGACGTCGCCAGGAGTGGTGAACAGGTGGTGGTACCACCCCGGCGACTCGATTCCCGCGCCGTAGCCCGACGCATACGAGAGCCGCGAATGCGTCCAGGGGACCCACGTCATGACCGTCTTGGTCCGCCGCATCCCCTTGAGGGCGCGGGCATCCGCGGCGGCGGTGGGCAGCGGGTCGGTCAGCGCCGGTGCGTGCCAGGCGCCGCAGACGACGACGATGCGGCCAGCGCCAGCCTTGCGGACGTCGCGGAGTACGGTCCGCATGTATGCCTCGCGACGCGCCTCGTGCTCCGCGTCGCGGTGCGTATGCGTCGAGTCCGGATCGTCACGCAGCTGCGCCATCGCCTCGGTGATGGCCTCGAAACCCGAACCGTCCGAACGTGATTCGATGACGTCGTCCCACCAGCGCTCCGGGTCGTCGTAACCCGCGGCGTTGGCCAGCAGTGCGATCGGGTCCGACCGGACGACCGCGTCGAGGTCGCCCTGGGACTCCTCCCGATCCGTGGGGATGTCCTCGAGCGGCGGCGCGGGCCGAGAAGCCAGCACCGCCCCGGACGGGAGGTCCACGAACCGCGCCGACGCGCCGTGCTCCATGGCCCACCGGAGGGCCTGCCACTCGGGCGAGAAGACCGCGTACGGCCAGAAGACCGCGTGCGCCGGCGTGGCCGGGTCGTAGGCCAGTAACGCGACCGGCGGCTGCATGCCCTCGGCGGCGACGAGCGGTACGAGCCAGTCGGCGTCCGCCGGACCCTCGACGAGAACCGTGTCCGGCCTGATGCGGTCCAGCTCGGCGAGCACTCCACGCGCGGAGCCGGGGCCGTGGTGCCGGACGCCGAGGACGTGGGTGCCGTCGGGCACCGCCTCGACGACCGGCTCGGCGAGAGCAGCAGTCACCCGCTGACCTCACGGCAGGCTCGGTAGAAGTCCGACCAGTCGGGGCGCTCGCGGACGACGGCCTCGAGGTACTCCGTCCAGACGACGTTGTCGGCGACCGGGTCCTTGACGACCGCGCCGAGGATGCCGGCCGCGACGTCCGATGCTCCGAGGACGCCGTCGCCGAAATGGCCGGCGAGCGCCAGTCCGTTGGTGACGACGGAGATCGCCTCGGCCGTCGACAGTGTCCCGGAGGGGGACTTCACCCTCGTCCGGCCGTCCTCGGTCACGCCGGACCGCAGCTCGCGGAAGACCCGGACGACGCGTCGGATCTCGTCCGCGGCCGGCGGAACCTCGGGCAGCTCGAGAGCCCGGCCGAGGTCGGCGACCCGGCGGGCGACGATCTCGACCTCCTCGTCCTCGGTGGCGGGCAGCGGCAGGACCACGGTGTTGAAGCGGCGGCGCAGCGCCGACGAGAGGTCGTTGACGCCTCGGTCTCGGTCGTTGGCCGTGGCGATGACGCTGAACCCCTTGACCGCCTGGACCTCGGTCCCCAGCTCGGGGACCGGGAGCGTCTTTTCCGAGAGCAGAGTGATGAGGGCGTCCTGCACGTCGGACGGGATCCGGGTCAGCTCTTCGATCCGGGCGATCCTGCCCTCGCGCATCGCCGTCATCACCGGCGACGGGACCAGCGCCGCGGGCGACGGGCCGTCGGCGAGCAGCCGCGCGTAGTTCCACCCGTAGCGGATGGCCTCCTCGGCGGTGCCGGAGGTGCCCTGGACCATCAGCGTCGACGTGCCGCTGATTGCGGCGGCGAGGTGCTCTGACACCCAGGTCTTGGCGGTGCCGGGCAGGCCCAGGAGCAGGAGCGCCCGGTCGGTCGCCAGGGTGGCCACCGCCACCTCGACGAGGCGACGGGGTCCGACGTACTTGGGCGTCACGAGAGTGCCGTCGGGCAGCTCGCCGCCGAGGAGGTACGTAACCACGGCGTTCGGCGAGAGCCGCCACGACGGCGGCCGCGGGCGGTCGTCCGTGTCGGCGAGGGCGGTGAGCTCGTCGGCGAACAGCTGCTCCGCGTGTGGACGCAGCAGCTCGGCCTCGGCCGCGGCAGCAGTGAAGGTCTCGGTCACGGGGCACTCCTTCGGAGCTCGTCGGCGACGCTCGCGCGCAGCGACAGGGTCGCGGACAGGGATGTCAGCGTGGTCCGCCAGGGATGGTCGAAGGCGAAGTCGCGGGCGCGTTGGTCGGCCCAGTCCTCGCTCGTAGCCTGGGCGTAGGCCAGGGGCAGAGGCACACGGACCGGCAGGCGTCGGGCGGCCAGCCGTAGCAGCGGCGTCGACTCGCGGACCAGCGCGGACGGCAACAGCCACTCGACGTACTCGACGACGGCGGTGGCCAGTTCGGTGGGCCACGGGCCGTCGACACGCACGAGCAGGGGGAGAACCGTGGCGTCGCCGGGTTTGGCCGACCGCAGGACGGTATGCGCGTACCGCGCCCGTTCGTCCGCGCCGAGCACACCGACCAGCGAGGGATCCGCAGCGAACGCCGAGCTGCCCAGCAGGGCTCGGGCCCACACAGCGTTCTGCTGGGCGGCGGCGGCCGCCGCCCACCCTTGGTGCAGCTCGCGGGCGAAGTCACCGGCCACCGGAAGGGCGACCAGCTCGGCTGGAGAACGGCGGAAGTCGTTCTCCCACAACGCGAGCGGCGCGTTCCGGAGGATCTGTTGGAGCCACGAGGCGCGCCGGCCCGGCTGGGCACCCATGGTCCGCTGGACGATCCCGTCGGACCCGGCCTGGTCGTCCAGTGCCTCCGGCGCGGACACCTCGAGCGTTGCCGATCGCAGCAGGCCCTGGCGGCCGAGTCGGACCAGGGGCCGTGCGCGGTCCGCGAACCGGCGCCCGAACGGCGGCAAGGCGTCGAGGGGCAGGTGTCCACAGATTCGCACCAGGAGGCCGGCGGCGCGGAGTCGAACCGGCTCGCGGCGGTCGCGCACCGCGGCCTCCACGAACGGGACGTCCTCCGGTCCGAGCCTCTCGTCCAGGGCCCCGAGCAGCGCGGTCCGATCCTCGGCGGGCTCGGGCGCCCAGCCCGAGGCCAGCAGCTCGCGCGCCGCGGCCGGGTCCACCGTGCGCAGGCCTCGCAGGTAGGCGGCGCGCGGCTCCCAGCCGCCGCTCTGCCAGTCAGCGATGTCGACCGGTCGCTCTGCCGGATCCCGTGGCATCGCCGGCAGGAGCTCGGCCCACTGCGGGTCGAGACCGACGATCCAGCGCCCTCGCTCGCCTACGATCGCGGTCAGCGTATGACCGAACTGGGCGTCCCGCCCTAGCTCGAGAAAGGCTGGGACCGCGGAGGCGGGCAGCACCAGACCGGTGGCGGCGACGAGGTCGACGAGGTCGCCGGCCAGCTCGCGGTCCAGCCGCACGGAGTGCAGCAGCAGGTCGGCGAGCCGTTCTGTCGCGACCGATCGCGGCTCGGGTGGTGCCGGCTCGAGAGGAGTCGCCGGCCCGGCCTCGACCGTGACGGCGCTCGCGGCCGACTCCATGGCCGCCAGGTCGAGCAGGCGGGCGGCCGGATCCTCGTCCGCTGCCTCCGGGCTCGCAGTCACGGTGGTCGGATGGAAGCCGGTATGCGGCAACGCCCGGGTGCTCGTGCCGACCGTCGCCGCGGTGACGAGCTCGTCCCAGGCGACGCTACGGCGGCTCACGAGGCCACCGCCGCCGCGCCCGCTGGCGCTGACGCATACCCCTGCCTCTCGGCCACACGCCGATGGGGA
>DATLPT010000136.1:0-6495 GCA_035535635.1 Lapillicoccus sp.
TGCTCCGACGCGTGGAAACGGATGCTGCGCTTCGTCGACGCTCGGCGCTAGTCGAGGTCCCCCGCGCGGTATCGGAGCGGTGAACCTCGTGGCGTGACCTAGGAGCCGGTCGGCACCCAGGGGCCCACGCCGCCGATGCGCTCGACACGGTAGCGGATGACGTATCCCGGTCGCCGGGGTGCAGGGAACGTCGTCTCCGGCCCGACGTAGACCTTCGCGAGGCGGTCCAGCAGGTCCCACGCCTGATCGGTCGGCTCGACCGTCGCAGAGGTGTGGACGACCGCGTGCGGGTTGAGGAACACTCCCGGCTCGCGGGGCGCATCCATGGAGACGACGGCGCGCGGGTCGCGTTCGAGGTTGCGCAGCTTGAGGCCGTGGTGCAGGTGTCCGGTGACGAGGTCATCGCCGTCGAGGCCGACCCAGACGACGGACACCTGAGGTGAGCCGTCCGCGTTGAGGGTGGTCACGTGGGCCATCGGACCCGACCCGACCAGCTCACGGAGCTCAGGAGGAAGCATCGCCACGAGCGCCCACCCTAGGCCGCTCCGTGACGGTAGCCGTCCAGGTTCGCGACGGCTCTTCGGGCTCGCCGCACGAGTTGCGCCGACTCTCACCCTCGACGACCGACAGGGCGACGATCCACTCCCGGCCGTCCCGGTGCGCTACACCGACCTCGAGAGGACCGGTGGCGCGTGCGGTGAGGGCCTCCAGGTCGGTCTCCCCGACCAGCTCGCGCACGGTGGACTCGCCGACCTGTACCCGGGGCGGGTAGGCGCTCGAGCCGCGGTCGTGCCAGGGGCCGAGCAGTCCGGTGGCGAGCCGGCCGGCGTCGGCGGCGTCGAGCGTATGCGTCACCGTGGCGGAGTCGAGCCGGGCCAGTGCCCGGCCCCAGGGGAGCAGCACTCCCGTCGGGGAGAACCGGTGGCCGCCGGTGTGCGAGCACTCCCAGACCCGGCCGGGATGCCGTTCATGACCGGCGAGCGCGACCGGCCGCCCGCGGATCGCGCAGCAGACGTCGTGGCGGCCGTTGGTGCAGACGAGGAGCACCGGCTCCGAGGCAGTCAGCTGCGGTAGCGCCGCAAGAACGCCGTCGCGGTCTCCCCGGGCCAGCGCGTCCAGCGCGTCACCCAGGAGCTGGGCCGGGTGATCCACCCGGCCGACCAGCAGGAACGCCTTCGGGCCGGACCAGGCGAGGTAGCAGCGTCGCGGTCCGGTGCGAGGATCGGCGTGGATCCCCGGGCGGCGGATGAGGGTGAGGCGGCCGCCGGCCCTGCGGCACCTGGCGGTGAGCTCACTCCCGACGTCCTCCGGAAAGTACGACTCGACCGCCGCGGTGCGTCCCCAGGGGCCGTTCTGCTCGACGGCCATCCAGAACCGCGCCGGTGCCGCCGTCCCGTAGACCGTCGCGGAGGTCGCTCGCTCCCACTCGACCGAGCACGCGTCGGGGGCGCTGCGGCCGTGACCGACGCCGAGGGGATGCCCGGTCAGAGCGGACCCGCGATCCGCGCGATGACCGTCCCGGCCGGTGAGCCGGAGCCGTCCCGGCGACCCGTTGCCGCCGGCAGGTCGACGGCTACCCCGTTGGCGGCTGCGGCCCGAGCCGGGGTGCCACCCGCCCACGCGAGGACGAGGGTGTCCTCACCCCGGAGGAACCGGTGACATCGAACGCCCCCGGTCGCCCGGCCCTTGGCGGGGTACTCCGCATACGGCGTCACCTTGAGCGAACCCGCCTCGGTGCCCGGCAGGGCGCCGGACGACCCGCTGGACGTGACGACCACGGGTTCGCGCTCCGGGTCGACGACGCCGAACCAGACGACGCGCTGACGGGCGGCGAGCTTGATGCCGGCCATGCCACCCGCCGGGCGACCCTGGGCACGCACGTGGGCGGCCGGGAAGCGAAGCAGCTGCGCGTCGCTGGTGACGAAGACGAGATCGTGGCGTTCGTTGGGCACCTCGGCGGCACCGACGACGCTGTCACCGTCCCTGAGGCCGATGAGCTCGAAGTCGCTGCGCCCCGGATAGTCCGTCGTCACCCGCTTGACCACGCCGTAGGCGGTACCCAGAGCCAGACCCGCGGAGTCGGGCGCGACCGAGGCAAGCGTGAGTGGCTCCTCGCCGCGCGGCAGGTCGACGTAGGCGGCGAGGGGGGCGCCCCCGCCGAGCGACGGCGACCCGGCCGTGACCGGCAGGGCCGGCAGTTCCATGGCCGAGAGCCGGATCATCCGCCCGCGGCTGGTGACCAGCCCGACCTCGCCGCGTGCGGTGGTCCGGACCGCGCCGATGACGACGTCGTGCTTGCTGCGGCCGCCCTCGGTCGAGAGCGGCTCGTCGGTCAGGGTGCGCGCCAGGAGACCGGTCGAGGAGAGGAGGACCCAGCACGGTTCGTCCGCGACCTCCAGCGGCAGGGCGCCGCCCGCGACGCTGGACACTGGCATACCGGCCGACTCCAGCAGCACCGTGCGGCGAGGCGTGCCGTGGGCCTTGGCGACCTCCTCCAGCTCCTTCGACACCGTTCGGAGGAGCAGCTTCTCGTCGCCGAGGATCGCCCGCAGCTCCTCGATCTGACGCTCGAGGTCGGCCTTCTCGTTCTCCAGCTCGATGCGCGAGAACTTGGTGAGGCGGCGCAGCTGCAGGTCGAGGATGTAGGTCGCCTGGACCTCGGTGAGGTCGAAGACGCCCATGAGCCGCTGTCGCGCGATCGCGGCGTCGTCGGACGAGCGGATCAGCTGGATGACCTCGTCGATGTCAAGGATGGCGACGAGGAGTCCCTCGACGAGGTGCAGCCGCTCCTCACGACGGCCGAGGCGGTATGCGGTCCGTCGCCTCACGACGTCGGTGCGGAAGTCGACGTAGACCTTCAGCAGATCCTTGAGGCCGAGGGTGCGCGGCCGGCCGTCGACGAGGGCGACGTTGTTGAGGTTGAACGACTCCTCCATGGGCGTGAGTCGGTAGAGCTGCTCGAGGACGGCTTCGGGGTTGAACCCGTTCTTGACCTCGATGACCAGCTGCATCCCGTGGGCGCGGTCGGTGAGGTCCTTGACGTCGGCGATGCCCTGGAGGCGCTTGCCCTGGACGAGGTCCTTGATCTTCTCGATGACCTTCTCGGGGCCGATGAGGTAGGGCAGCTCGGTCACGACGATGCCCTTGCGGCGCGGGTTCACGTTGTCGATGCGGGCCGTCGCCCGGGTGCGGAACGCGCCGCGGCCGGTGAGGTACGCGTCGCGGATGCCGTCGAGGCCGATGATCCGTCCGCCGCCGGGGAGGTCCGGGCCGGGGACGAACTTCATGAGGTCGTCCAACGAGCAGGTCGGGTTGGCGATCAGATGACGGGCGGCACCGATGACTTCGACCAGGTTGTGGGGCGCCATGTTGGTGGCCATGCCGACGGCGATGCCGCTGGCGCCGTTGACGAGCAGGTTGGGGAACGCCGCGGGCAGGACCTCAGGCTGGGTCGCCGTGTCGTCGTAGTTCGGGATGAAGTCGACGGTGTCCTCGTCGAGGCTCTGAACCATGAGCAGTGCTGCCGGGGCCATGCGGGCCTCGGTGTAGCGGGCGGCGGCGGGGCCGTCGTCGAGGCTGCCGAAGTTGCCGTGGCCGTCGACGAGAGGAAGTCTCATGGTGAACGGCTGGGCCATCCGCACCAGCGCGTCGTAGATGGCCTGGTCGCCGTGGGGGTGGTAGCGGCCCATGACCTCGCCGACGACCCGCTGGCACTTGACGTGCGCGCGGTCGGGACGCAGGCCGAGCTCGCTCATGCCGAAGAGGATCCGCCGCTGGACCGGTTTGAGGCCGTCGCGGGCGTCCGGTAGTGCCCGGGAGTAGATGACGGAGTACGAGTACTCGAGGAAGGCGTTGCGCATCTCCTCCTCGACGTCGATGTCGATGATGCGCTCCTCCACCGGTTCGTCCGGTGGGGCGGTCCTACGCGTGCTGCGCGGCATACGTGGTCAGGCTCCTTGCTGGGACGGGGCTCAGCCCATCTTGGCTCACCTCGGGATCGCGACCCGGGCCGACCCACCGGTATGCGAGGAAGCGTCCGGCTCGTGCCTCTGCTCGACTGCCAGTCGAGCCGCTCGACCGGCGGTACAACACCAGCCGAGCCTCATGACTGGCAGCCGAGCGGGGCGAGGATCAGGCCCCGCGGTGGGTGCCGAACTGGCCCCAGTGGACGACCTGGTCCCGGCCGCGCTTGCCGCGCTTCAGCGACGGGCTCTTGGGCCCAGGAACCTCGTACCCGAGCGCGACGACCCCGATGATCGTCCGCTCCCGCGGGATCCCGAACTCCTCGTGCACGTCGTCGTGACACTCCGCCGCCACCCCGAAGAACAGGGCGCCCAGCCCCTTGTCGGTGGCCGTCAGCAGCATGAGCAGCGCCGCCATCCCGGTGTCGATATCCCAGTAAGGAACCGGCCAGCGCGACTCGCTCCGGTCGGTCCAGCCCTTGTCCGGCGCGGCGTAGCGCTCCAGGTAGGCCTCCTTGTCGGAGCAGCAGATCACCAGCGCCGGCGCCATGTGCAGGCCCTGCAACCACGGGGTCTCCTCCTCGTCCTCCTCCTTGGCCGCGGCCCAGAACCGATCCCGATCCTCGTCCGACGTGAGCACGACGAAGTCCCACCCCTGGCTGAACCCGGCACTCGGCGCCCGGCGGGCGTTGTCGAGGACCGCTTCCAGGACGTCGTCGGGCACCGGACGGTCCGCTGCGTACCGGCGGACCATGTGGCGGCGGCGGACGACGGCGGAGAACTCCATGCGGCGATGCTGCCAGCCGGTCGGCCGGATGGAACCATGGGGCCCATGCCCCGAGACCGTCGCGCCGGAGCGCCCGAGCCCGGCCGGCTCGTCGATCCCTCTCGGTGGGAGGCCGACGTCGTGCTGCGGGACGGGTCGGTCGGCCATGTCCGTCCCATCCGGCCGGACGACGCCGACGGGGTGCGGGCATTCCACTCGGGTCAGTCGGAGGAGTCCATCTACCTGCGGTTCTTCGCGCCGATCCGCGAGCTGAGCGACCGCGACGTCTACCGGTTCACCCACGTCGACAACCACGACCGGGTGGCCCTCGTCGTGACGGTCCGCGGCGCGATCATCGGCATCGGCCGATGGGACCGCATCGACGGCGAACGCTCTGCCGAGGTCGCCTTCAACATCTCCGACCACTACCAGGGGAAAGGCATCGGCTCCGTCCTTCTCGAGCACCTGGCCGCGATCGGCCAGGAGCTCGGCGTGGAACGGTTCACCGCCGAGGTCCTCCCGCAGAACCGCCGGATGCTCAACGTGTTCAAGGAGGCGGGGTATGCGGTGCACCACCACTTCGAGGACGGCGTGGTGATGGTCAACTTCGACATCCGGCCGACCGAGCAGTCGACCGCCGTCCGACTCGCCCGGGAGCACCGGGCCGAGGCGGTCAGCATGCACGGCCTGCTGCGCCCTGCGTCGATCGCCGTCGTCGGCGCCAGCCGGCGGGCGGCGTCGATCGGGCACCGGTTCCTCGCCAACATCCTCGCCGGCGGGTATACCGGTCCGGTCTACGCCGTCAACAACGAGGCGCTCGAGGTGCTCGGTCTGCCGGCGTATGCGCGCGTCGGCGAGATCCCCGGCCCGGTCGACCTAGCCGTGATCGCCGTCCCGGCGGACAGTGTGCTCGGCGTCCTCGACGAGTGCGCGGCCAAGGGCGTCCGGTACCTCCTCGTCGCGTCGGGTGGGTTCGCGGAGAGCGGGGACGACGGCACGGAGCGCCAGGAGCAGCTGCGCCGGCGCGCCCGCCAGAACGGGATGCGCGTGGTCGGCCCCAACTCGTTCGGCCTCATCAACACCGACCCGGAGGTCTGTCTCAACGCCTCGCTCGCGCCGCGGATGCCCCGGGCCGGCGGTCTCGGCCTCTTCGCGCAGAGTGGCGCGCTGGGAATCGCCGTGCTCGCCTCGGCCGACGGCCGGGGCCTCGGGGTGTCGGACTTCGCCTCCGCCGGCAACCGGGTCGACGTCTCGGGCAACGACCTCCTGCAGTACTGGATCGACGACGACGGCACCGTGGCCGTCGGCCTGTACCTCGAGTCGATCGGCAACGCGCGCAAGTTCTCCCGCATCGCGCGAGCCCTGGCTCAGCGCAAGCCGGTCATCGCCGTCTCGTCGGGCGTGTCCGGGTATGGCGCCCCTCCCGGCCACCGGACGCGCAAGACTCGCATGCCGACCGGCGCCTTCGGCGCGATGCTGCGCCAGGCGGGCGTCATCCGGGTCGAGAACGTGCACCAGCTCTTCGATGTCGCGCAGCTGCTCATCCACCAGCCGTTGCCCGCCGGCCAGCGCGTTGCTGTCGTGGGCAACTCCGACGCGCTCGGCGCCCTGACCGCCCAGGCGGCCCTGAGCTGGGACCTCGAGATCGCCCACGGTCCGGTCTCGCTGCCGGCCGACGCCACGGCCGACCGGTTCTCCGAGGCGCTGCGGGCGGCCTTCGCGGATCCTGAGGTCGACAGCGTCCTCACCTGCTTCATCCCACCGTTG
>DATLPT010000137.1:0-2657 GCA_035535635.1 Lapillicoccus sp.
GGCGCGGAGGGGGCCGCCCCTTTCGGTGCAGACACCGGCGCGGCCCCCTACGGACCGTTGTTCCAGGCCCCGGCGGTGTCCGGCCGTCGCTCCCGGCGGGCGTCGGCGCCGTCGGCGGCCCCGCCGAGCGGCGGGCAGACTTCCGACGCTGACCAGGCCGACGGGGACTCCGACGCCGCCGACTCGGGCGAGCCCCAGGAGACGAGCGACGAGAGCGGCGAGACGGCAGAGTCCACGGACACTCCGCGCCGCCGGCGTCGGCGCGGTGGCAAGGGCCGGCGCAGCCGTTCGTCCGTGTCCGCGACCTCGTCGGCCGACGACTCTCAGGCCGACGAGGCGACGCCCGCCGAGACCGACAAGGGGGCCAAGCGACGGGAAGCCGTCGAGGGTGAGAGCGACGGAGAGGACGAGGAGAGCCAGACCAGCCGACGTCGGACCCGTCGCCGCCGCCGCAGCGGCAGCGGCGACACGGAGGGCGACGAGCCGGGTGTGACGACGAAGGTCCGCGAGTCCCGACGCGACGTAGTGACCGCGCTCAAGGGCTCGACCCGACTGGAGGCCAAGAAGCAGCGCCGGCGCGAGGGCCGGGAGGCAGGCCGACGGCGGACGATCATCACCGAGGCAGAGTTCCTCGCCCGGCGTGAGAGCGTCGAGCGGGTCATGGTGGTGCGGCACGTCGGTGACCGGACCCAGATCGGTGTCCTCGAGGACGGCGTGCTCGTGGAGCACTACATCTCGCGTGAGACGACGGTCTCGATGGCCGGCAACATCTACCTGGGCCGGGTTCAGAACGTGCTGCCGTCGATGGAAGCGGCGTTCGTCGACATCGGCAAGGGCCGCAATGCCGTCCTCTACGCGGGGGAGGTCAACTGGGATGCCGCCGGTCTGGATGCGAGCCAGCCCAAGCGCATCGAGAACGCCCTGTCCTCCGGCGAGAGCGTTCTGGTCCAGGTCACCAAGGACCCGATGGGCCACAAGGGCGCGCGATTGACGTCGCAGATCTCGTTGCCCGGTCGGTACCTCGTCTACGTGCCCAACAGCCCGATGACCGGCATCTCGCGAAAGCTGCCGGACACGGAGCGGTCGCGGCTCAAGAAGATCCTCAAGGAGGTCGTCCCCGACACGGCCGGCGTCATCGTGCGCACCGCTGCGGAGGGGGCTTCAGAGGAGGAGCTGCGTGCCGACGTCGAACGGCTTCGGTCGACCTGGGCCGACATCACGGCCAAGGCCGAGGCGGCAAACGGGTCGGGCAAGAAGAAGAACAAGAGCGGCGGAGCGCCCTTGCTGCTCCATGGGGAGCCCGATCTCACCGTCCGTGTCATCCGCGACATCTTCAACGAGGACTTCGCCTCGCTCGTCGTCGCGGGCGATCGAGCGTGGCAGGAGGTGTCGGACTACGTCTCGACGGTGGCCCCTGATCTCGCCGACCGCGTCACCAAGTGGACGAGCGAGGAGGACCTCTTCACCCATCACCGGGTGGACGAGCAGATCGCCAAGGCGATGGACCGCAAGGTGTGGCTGCCGTCGGGCGGTTCCCTGGTCATCGATCGCACCGAGGCCATGACCGTCGTCGACGTCAACACCGGCAAGTTCATCGGGTCGGGAGGCAACCTCGAGGAGACGGTCACCAAGAACAACCTCGAGGCCGCGGAGGAGATCGTCCGGCAGCTTCGGCTGCGCGACGTGGGCGGGATCATCGTCATCGACTTCATCGACATGGTGCTCGAGTCCAACCGCGACCTGGTCGTACGGCGGTTGCTCGAGTGCCTCGGGCGTGACCGGACCAAGCACCAGGTCGCCGAGGTGACGTCGCTCGGACTGGTTCAGATGACCCGCAAGCGGGTCGGGTCCGGGCTCATCGAGGTCTTCTCGGAGACCTGCGAGGTATGCGGCGGTCGGGGGATCATCGTCCACAGCGACCCGGTCGACAAGAGCGGGAACGGGCAGGACCACGCCGAGGACGGGTCCGGGAAGGGCCGCGTTCAGGATGGCCGCAGCCATGGACGCACTCGGGTCCCGGAGTCGCCGCCACATCGGCCTGGAGGGCCGACACCCGCCCAGATCGCCGCGGCGGCCCACGCCGCCGCGGTCAAGTCCAGCGCGTTTGCGGCGGACGCGACCGGCGGTGACGGTGACGCGCCGGTCGATGCGTCGGTCCAGGACGAACCAGTCGACGTGGTTCGCGAGCAGGACCTCGAGGAGGCGGCGGTCGCGCCATCGACAGCCGAGGAGCCCACGACCGAGGAGCCGGCCGCCGGCGACCTCGACTCGACCGAGCCCGAGTCGAACGCGGTCGAGGAGCCGGTGGAGGACGATCGCCCGCTCCCCGAGTCGGACGGCTCGGAACCGGCCTCCCTCGAACCGGCCTCCCTCGAACCGGCCTCCCTCGAACCGGCGGACGTCTCGGATGACGGCGCCGCCACCGGCCCCACCGCTGAGGAACCCGCATACCCGACCGTCGCGGCACCCCCAGCTAAGCCGCGGCGGCACCGCGGACGCGTCGTGGCGCCGGCAGGACCTCCGAGAACCCGTTCGGGTGGGGCCGACGACGCCCCGGAGGCCGCCGTCAGTCCGGACCGCTGATTTGGGCGGCCTGTCCGGGAACCGGTACGATCGTGCGTTGGTGCGCCCACCGATCCTGTGCTCCGCGAGGCCGC
>DATLPT010000138.1:0-4286 GCA_035535635.1 Lapillicoccus sp.
TGGTGGCCAACACGGCACCGGTCGCTTTCGGGGCGCTCGCCACACCGATCACCACGCTGGCCACGGTGAGTGGCCTCCCGGAGCACGCCTTGTCTCAGATGGTCGGCCGGCAGACACCGATCCTCGGGATCTTCGTCCCCATGGCGCTGGTCTTCATCATCGACCGGGGCAAGGGCGTCCGAGAGACGTTGCCCGCAACGCTCGCGTGCGGCCTGGCCTTCGGCATCTCGCAGTTCGTCACCTCGAACTACATCTCCACGCAGCTCACAGACATCGTCGCGTCGCTCGTGAGCGCCCTGGTCGTCGTCCTCCTCATGCGCGTGTGGCAGCCGACGAACCGGTACGTCGAGGCCGACACCGAGGGCGACGTGCTGGCCGGTGCAGGTACCGGGGCCGCGGCTCAGGCAGCCGCCTCGACCGGAGCTCCAGCCGCGACTCCGGCCGCCGCCCGAGCCGGCCGCGATGACGGAGCAGGTTCGGATCACCCGATCGGCGAGGGCGTGGGCACCGGCGAGGACTTCGCCGCCCGCGACGCCGCGGCCCACGACACGCGCTCTGACGTCATCAAGGCGTACGCGCCGTACGTCATCGTCGTCCTCGTCTTCGTCCTCGCCCAGCTCCCCGGGATCAAGGACGTCCTCGCCGCCAAATGGGCAAACCCCTCGTTCACCTGGCCGGGGCTGGAACTCCAGACACCCGACGGAAAGCCGTCCACGATCCCGACCTTCCGTTTCAACTGGCTCGGCGCGACCGGGACGCTGGTCCTCATTGCGGGGCTCATCACCATCCCGGTGATTGGGATCAGCTGGGGCAAGGCTGTCCGGGTCTACGGGCAGACGTACAAGCAGCTGGCCGCCGCCATCGTCACGGTCATGGCGGTCCTCGCCCTGGCCTATGTCATGAATGCTTCGGGGCAGACGTCCACACTGGGCTCGTGGCTCGCCGCATCCGGCGGCCTGTTCGCCATCCTGTCGCCGATCCTCGGATGGCTCGGTGTCGCCGTCACCGGTTCGGACACGTCGTCGAACAGCCTCTTCGGAGCGCTCCAGGTCTCCGCCGCGAGACAGGCCGGGCTCAACCCGCTGCTCATGGCGGCGTCAAACTCGTCCGGTGGCGTGCTCGGGAAGATGATCTCCCCGCAGAACCTCGCCATCGCCGCGGGAGCCGTAGCCATGGCCGGCAAGGAGGGCGACATCTTCCGAAGGGTGCTGGGCTGGTCCCTTGCCTTCCTGGCGTTCATGTGTGTGCTCGTCTACCTCCAGTCCACTCCAGTGCTGTCCTGGATGGTCCCCTAGGGTCGTTCCATGAAGGTCGCGCTGATGCTCACCTGCATCAACGACGCCCTCTTTCCCGAGACCGGCAAGGCGGCCGTCCGGCTGCTGCGCCGGCTCGGGGTGGACGTCGACTTCCCCACGGCGCAGACCTGCTGTGGTCAGCCCATGATCAACACGGGGTACCTCGACGAGGCAGTTCCCGCTGTGCGGCAATGGGTCTCGGCGTTTCAGGGGTACGACGCGATCGTCGTGCCGTCCGGGTCGTGCGCCGGGTCGGTCCGGCATCAGCACGAGATCGTGGCGCGCCGCTCCGGCGACTCCGCACTCGAGGAGGCGGTCCGTGAAACCGGTCCTCACGCATACGAGCTCACCGAGTTCCTCGTCGACGTCCTCGGCGTCGAGGACGTCGGCGCCTACTTCCCGCACCGCGTCACATACCACCCGACATGCCACTCGCTGCGGATGCTGGGCGTCGGCGACCGGCCGACCCGGCTGCTCCGGGCGGTCCGCGGGATCCGGCTGGTCGAGCTGCCCGCGGCGGAGGAGTGCTGCGGGTTCGGCGGGACCTTCGCGGTGAAGAACGCGGAGACGTCGGTGGCTATAGGCTTCGACAAGGTGCGGCACGCTCGCGCCACCGGCGCGGAAGTCCTGGTCGCGGGCGACAACTCGTGCCTCATGCACCTCGGCGGCATCCTGTCCCGCGAACTGGCGGGTATGCGGGTCATGCACCTCGCCGAAATCCTTGCCTCGACGGAGGCCTCCTGATGGTCGCGACATTCGTCGGGATGCCGCCCTTCCCGAAGGCGGCGCACGCGGCGCTAGCCGACACCCAGCTCCGCGCGAACCTCGCCCACGCCACCCGCACCATCCGCGACAAGCGCGCGCGGGTCGTCGGGGAGGTCGACGACTGGGAGGCGTTGCGCACCAAGGGCGCGCGCATCAAGGACGAGACGCTGGCCCACCTCGACGACCACCTCGTCCGGCTCGAGGAGTCGCTCACCGCCCGCGGCGCCGTGGTGCACTGGGCGCGCGACGCCGTGGAGGCCTGCGAGATCGTCGCGCGAGTCGCGCGCGACCACGGCGTCGACGAGATCGTCAAGGTCAAGTCGATGGCGACGCAGGAGGTGGAGCTCAACGAAGCCCTTGCCGCGCAAGGCATTTCGGCATGGGAGACCGACCTGGCCGAGCTCATCGTCCAGCTCGGCGACGACCTTCCTTCGCACATCCTCGTCCCGGCGATCCACAAGAACCGTGCGGAGATCCGCGAGATCTTCCGGTCGCGGATGGGCGCCGCCGGTCGCCCCGCACCGGACGACCTGACCGACGAGCCGGTCGAGCTCGCCGCCGCCGCGCGCCAGCACCTGCGCGAGAAGTTCCTCCGCGCCAAGGTCGCCGTGTCGGGCGCCAACTTCGCGGTCGCGGAGACCGGGACCCTCGTCGTCCTCGAGTCCGAGGGCAACGGCCGGATGTGCCTGACCCTTCCCGAGGTTCTGGTCAGCCTGGTCGGCATCGAGAAGGTCGTGCCCACGTTCGAGGACCTCGACGTCTTCCTCCAGCTGCTGCCGCGCTCGAGCACGGGGGAGCGGATGAACCCGTACACCTCGATGTGGACCGGCGTGACGCCCGGCGACGGCCCCCAGGAGGTGCACGTCGTCCTCCTCGACAACGGCCGCACCAACGTGCTCGCTGACGAGGTCGGCCGACAGGCGCTGCGCTGCATCCGGTGCTCGGCGTGCCTCAACGCCTGCCCGGTCTACGAGCGGACCGGCGGCCACGCATACGGGTCGGTCTATCCCGGCCCGATCGGCGCGATCCTCACCCCGCTCCTCAAAGGGGTGGGTCACGACGCGCAGGTCGACTCCCTCCCGTATGCGTCGAGCCTCTGCGGCCGGTGTTACGAGGTGTGCCCGGTCCAGATCGACATCCCGTCGGTCCTCGTCCACCTGCGGGCCAAGGTCGTCGACGCGCACCGCGACGGTCGGCCCAAGGGGCAGGACCTCGCGATGCGGGGGGCTGCGCTGCTCTTCGGGGACGGGCGCCGGCTGGCGTATGCGGTCAAGGCCGGCTCCCTCGCGAACCGGGTCGTCTCCGTCATGAGCCGCCGGACACTGCCTGGTGGCCGCACGGCGATCGGCCGCATACCGGGACCAGGCGCGTCGGCCTGGACCGCGGCCCGCGACCTTCCGGCACCGCCGCGCGAGTCGTTCCGGTCGTGGTGGACCAAGACCGACGGTGGTCGGAACGAGGCGCCGTGACCGCCCGCGACGACATCCTCGGCCGGGTTCGATCCGCGTTGCGGTCGCCCTCATCCCCACCGCTTTCCGGTGGAGGTATGTCCGAGCGCTCTAGCGCTCGCTCCGACCTCCACCCGACTGGGATCGACGATGTGGTGGCGCTGTTCGTCGAGCGGGTCGAGGACTACCGCGCGGTCGTGGTGCGGTGCGGGCCGGACGACGTGGCGGAGCGGGTTCGCGAGGGACTGGCCGGCAGCCGGCGGGTCGTGGTACCGGCCGGATTCCGCGACGACTGGCTGCCTGACGGCTTCGAGCGCGTGGCCGACGACCCACCGCTCAGCGCGGCCGTGCTCGACGAGGTGGACGCCGTCGTCACGACCGCCGCCCTCGGCATCGCCGTCACGGGGACGATCGTGCTCGACCACGGTCCTGGCCAGGGCCGGCGCGCACTGAGCCTCGTGCCCGACCGACACGTGTGCATCGTCGCCGCCGACCAGGTTGTCGCCGACGTTCCCGAGGCCGTGCGGCGGCTCGACCCGGTCCGCCCGCTCACCTGGATCAGCGGTCCCAGCGCCACGAGCGACATCGAGCTGGATCGCGTCGAGGGGGTCCACGGCCCGCGGAACCTCCACGTCCTGGTCGTCGGCTGAGCCGAGCGCCTCACTCTCGTCGCGCCCACGGGCGCCGCTCCGGGGCGCCGCCTGGCTCGGCTGCGAGTCGAGGCGCTCGGCTACCGGAAAATCGTGAGCCAAGACGCTCGGCTGCGAGTCGCGCCCGA
>DATLPT010000139.1:0-6198 GCA_035535635.1 Lapillicoccus sp.
ATGATGCCGCGGCCCGGTCGTTCGGTCGGGATGTTCCCGGCCAGCTTGCGGTCGATCTCGGAGTCCATCGCATCGCCGAGCCTGAGCTCGTACCGCGTCCCGAGGATGTCGCGGACGCCGGTGCGGTAGTCCATCCACCGAGTCGCGCTGGTCACCAGGTGGACGCCGAAGGTGAGGCTGCGCTGGGCCAGCGTCTGGAGCTCGCCCTCGAGCTCGTCGAAGTCGGAGCGGATCGTGCCCCAGCCGTCGACGACGAGGACCACGTCGCCGTACCCGTCATCCACTTCGCCGAGTGCGCGGCGACTGCGGTAGGTCTCGATGGTGTCGACGCCGTTGGCCCGGAAGAACTGCTCCCGCGCGTCGACGATTCCGCTGACCTCGGCGGCGATCCGGGTGACGACGTCCGGTTCGGAGCGGGTACCCACGCCGGCGATGTGGGGGAGGCCGCGCAGCCCGGTGAAGCTGCCGCCGCCGAAGTCGAGGACGTAGAACTGCACCTCACGAGGGGTATGCGTCAGGGCCAGGCCCGTGACGATGGCCCGCAGCAGCGTGGACTTGCCGGTCCGCGGCGACCCGACGACCGCCACGTGACCCGCGGCCCCCGAGAGGTCCGCGCGGAGCACCTCGCGCTTCTGCTCACGGGGCATGTCGACCGTGCCCAGTGGAAACCGCAGCGGCCCGCGTGACCGCCAGCTGCGGGAGACGAGACCGAAGTCGGGGTCGATCGCCAGGTCCGGCAGCATCTGGTCGAACGTGTCCGGGACGTCGAGCGGCGGCAGCCACACCCGGTGCGCCGCCGGGCCGTGTCCGGTCATGGCCGCGACGGCGATGTCGAAGACGGTCCGCTTCTCCACCGGCGCCGCGGCGAGCGACAGCTCGGTGGCCCGCGTCGCAGCCGCCGCCTCCTGCTCGAGCCGGGAGACGACCTCGCCGGGAACGAAGGGCAGCGCCTCACGCCGGGCCACGCTGAGCCGTCCGCCGGCGCCACTGCGCACCACGACCCGCGGCGGTCCTGACACGTAGGCCGCCTTGAACCGCAGCAGCGACGACTGGTCGGGCTTGAGGAAGCCCAGACCGGGCACCGCCGGCAGCTCGTACGCGTCGCCCACCCCGATGACGCTGCGGGACTCGCCGGCCGAGAAGGTCCGTAGCCCGATGCGGTACGACAGGTGGCTGTCCAGGCCGCGGAGCCGGCCCTCCTCCAGTCGCTGTGAGGCCAGCAGCAGATGGATGCCCAGCGACCGGCCGAGGCGCCCGATGGCGACGAAGAGGTCGACGAACTCCGGCTTGGCCGAAAGCAATTCGCTGAACTCGTCGCAGACGATGAGCAGGCTCGGCAGCGGCGCCAGATGGGGTCGGTCGCCTGACGTGCGGTCCTTCTCGTAGTCGCGCAGCGACGCGTAGTTGCCGGACGCCCGGAGCAGCTCCTGGCGTCGCGTCATCTCCCCGGACAGGGCGTCCTGCATGCGGTCGACCAACGTCAGCTCGTCGGCGAGGTTGGTGATGATCGCCGAGACGTGCGGCATCCCGGCCATGCCGGCGAACGTCGCCCCGCCCTTGAAGTCGACGAGGACGACGTTGAGGATCTCCGGCGAGTGGGTCATCGCCAGGCCGAGGGTGAGCGTTCGCAGCAGCTCCGACTTTCCGGATCCCGTCGCCCCGATGACGAGCCCGTGCGGACCCATACCCTGTTGCGCGGACTCCTTGATGTCGAGGTTGATCGACGCGCCGTCGGCGCCGACGCCGATCGGCACCCGCAGCCGGTCCCGCGGCGGGCGGGGGCGCCAGGAGCGGTCGAGGTTCAGCTGGTGGACGTCGCCGATTCCGAGCAGGTCGGTGAGCTCCGTGCTCTTGGTGAGCGCGTCCTCGCGGACCGGGCCCTCACCCGCATACATCGGCGTCAGGCGGCGCGCGGCGGCCTCGGCCGTGGCGATGCTCATCTGGTCGGCGAAGCCGCGGATCGGCTCCTGCCGCGGCACCACGGCGGCGACGCGGACGCCACCCTGCAGGCGCGCGTTGTCGGGGCCTTCGAGGTGCAGTCGGACTCGGCTGTCGTCGGTCAGCTCATCCCAGCGTTCGGGGATGTCGACGACGGTCATGCCAAGGACGCCGTCCTCGGTGATCACCGAGTGCCCGACGGGCACGGCGACGTTGTCCAGAACCACCACGACGTGGGGCGACACCGCCGTGCGTGACGGCCCGAACCGGGGTCGCTCGCTGAGATCGGCGGGCAGCAGGGAGACGAGCTCATCGAGGTCCGTGCACACCAGTCGGCGGGGTCCGGCGGCGTCGGCCTCGCGTCGGCTCTGCGCGTGCGGAAGCCACTTGACCCAGTCCCACTGCGGTAGCGAGGCCGGTTCGGTGAGGACGGCGATGACCAGCTGGTCGGGGGCGTGGAAGGTGGCGGCCTGGACGAGCAGAGCTCTGGCCTGCGAGCGCGCGTGCTCCTCGGGCCCGGTGATCTCGATGCGGGCGAACGAGTTCAGAGCGACCGCGGTCGGCAGGTCCGGGAGGATCCGGTGCGTCGCGAGCAGCCGGTGCAGGGCCGACGCGGACACCGGGTCGAGCTTGTCGATGGTGTCGGACTCCGGCGGCTTGAGCTCGAGTCCGAGGCGCTGGGGGCCACGCGCATACCGGACGAGGAGCCAGTCCTCGTCGCTGGGCGCCCGCTCCCAGACCCGGGTGCCCTCCTCGGCGACGGCGGCCAGCGCGACCGGCTCGGGGTGGATCCACCTGAGGTGCTTGCGCTGCTCCGACCCCGCCCGGCGTGCGGTCTCGCGGATGCCGCGCAGGTAGTTGAGGTACTCACGCCGGTTGCTGGTCACCTGCGCGGTCTTGCCGGAGCGGGCCCGCCAGATGCTCACGCCGACGAAGCCGAGTGACGCGAGGAGGAACAGCCCGGCCGCGAGATAGCTCTGAGCGGACTTGCCGCTCATGGCGACGAAGACGACGGAGCCGACCGACCCGAGCAAGGGCACGGCGGTCATGAGGACGTTGGACGCTGCGCCCTCACCGGCATACAAGGGCGGAGGCGGCTGCAGCTCGAGCTCGCCGTACGGCATGGGCGGGGGCTCGATGCGCCCCTCGCGCTGTGCCGCGGTCGGCACCCCCGTCGTGGCGGCCATGGCTCCCTCGGTCGCTCGGCTGCGGCGGTCATGGTTCGTGACCAGCGGCATGATAGGCCCGTGACCGAGGCGGACCCGCGGGCGCGAGGTGCGGGCACCCGCAGCCTCTCGGTCGTCGTGGGACCCCGGCGGTTCGACGTCGTCGTCGACGAGCACCTCCTCGTCGGCGAGGTGCTGGCGCTCGTGCAACCGGAGCGCGAGCTCCTGGCCCTGACCATGAGCGGCGAGAGCGTCCCGCTCGACGAGACCGTCGCCCTGGCGCACCTCGAGACCGGGACGATGCTCCTCACCGCGCCGGTCGACGTCGACGTGCCGGTGCCGCGGCTGCGGCGGGCCGAGCCGGTGAAGCTCGGCTCCGGGGGTGACGGGACGGCGGGCTCGCGGACGGCGCCGGTCCGCACATCGTCGCCCGGTGGCAGCTCCAGCCGGCGACGGCTCGGGTATGGGACGTCGTCAGCTGCGCAAGAGTCGCCGACGCTGCTTCCCGTCGGGTCGACGACGGGCTGGCTTCGACGCGCGGGTGCGTCCGGCGGGCGCGCAACGGCCGGTGCGCGGCAGGGTCGACGGCGTCGGAGTGGTATGCCTCCGGCTGCGGTTCGTCCCCTGGCCGTGGCCCTCGTGGCGGGCCTGCTCGGCGCTCTGTCGGTGGCCGCCTCGTTGCTGGCGCCGACGTCGGGCGTCTGGCCGCAGGTGGCCGCGATCGTGTTGGTGGTCGTGGGGATTCTGCTCGCGCAGAGCACCGCGGCACCTCGGCTGCTGCGGCTCTCGGCGCCCGTCCTCGGAGTCGTCGCTGGTGCCGTGGCGACCGCCACGCTCTCGGAGGGACCGGTCGTCGCACTCATCGGGGCGTGTGCCGGAGCGGCGCTGGTCGCGTTGACCGGCCGGTCGACTGATGGCGCGGACCGGTACGTGCCCCGGGTGTGGCTGGCGTTCGCCGGCGGGCTCGGTGGGCTGGCCCTGCTGGTGCTCGTCATGGGCCTGCCGCTGGGGGCGGTCGCCGCGATCGGTCTGGCGGTCGTCGTCCTCGTGGCGCGGGTCGTCCCAGATCTCGTCGTCGACGTCGACGACGACGTCCTTATCGACATCAGCCGGCTGTCGGTGACGAGCTGGTCGCCGCGGGAGGCTCGCCGGCCGCGGCGTCGCGGCTGGCGGATCGACGACTCCGCCGTCGGTTCTGTCATGGTGGCAGCCAGCGTCGAGCAGCTGGCGACGCTGGTCGGGCTGGCCGCGGTTTCAACGGGATGCAGCGCGGTGCTCCTGGGCGTCCTCGCCACCCGGTCGACGGCCTCGCCGCTGTCCGTGCAGCTGCTGCTCGCCGCGGCCGCGGTGGCGCTGACCCTCACCGCCCGCGCATATCGGCGCCGCCGGGACCGGACCCTGCTGCGGCTCGCCGCCCTCGCCCCGGCGCTCGCGCTCGCGATCCCCGCCGCGGTAGACCCGGGCCCGACCTGGGGTGTCGTCGCGCCGGCTCTCGCCGTGGTCGTGGCGCTGGGCCTGGTCGGGCTAGCCATGGCGCTGGGCAGCGGGTTCCGGTCACTGTGGGCGAGCCGGTTGGCCGACCTGCTCGAGCTGCTCGGGTTGGTGTCGGTGCTGCCGCTCGCGTTCTGGGCGGCGGGCCTGGTCGAACGGGCCATGGCGCTCTTCGTCTGACTCAGCCGGACGGCGGCTGGGTGCATACCCGTCCGCGGGACCGGTGAGGTGCTCATCTGGGGGCTGAGTACGCGCACTCAAATCGCCTCTGACCGGCACATTCATGCTCGCCCAAACCTTGTCGCGGGATGGGTGGTCCGGCATTGTCACATCGCGGAACAGGGAGATGGAGGCGGGTCGCGAGACCTCGCGCACCGCCCGTTTCACCACCGAAAGAGGACACACACCATCCCCGACTGGGGAAGCCAAGGAGGGGCCGATGTCAACCACTCAGCAACGGCAAGGCGCACAGAAGGCCGCTGCCGGCAAGGTCCGCACCAAGGAGTCCGAGTTCCAGCAACAGCTGAAGACCCTCCTCGGCCAGGCGCAGGGCTTGCGCCCCGAGTACAAGGGCCCCGCGGCGGACGCCTTCTTCACGCTGGTGGGCAACTGGCTCGAGGACGCCGAGACGATCGTCAGCAGCATGGAGCACTTCGCGGACAACCTCGACCAGCAGGAGTCGACGGTCAACGCCCAGCAGGACCAGTCCGCCGCCGGCTTCAGTAAGGCCGCCACGCGGCTGTCCACGTCGGTCAAGTAACCGAGCCGATCTCGAGACGGAAGGCAGAAGGACATGGGAGACCTGATCAAGGTCGGCAAAGGCTCGCTGGAGGGCATGGCCGCCGACATCAAGAGCACGCACAACCAGCTCAAGTCCGGGTTCGAGGACCTGAGCGGCGAGCTGCTCCGGACGCTTCCGGAGTGGGGCGAGGGCACCGCTTCGCGGCAGGCTTACGACCAGTTCAAGAGGAAGGTAGACAACCTCTTCCAGGAGATGTTCGACGCGGTGGCTAAGATGCCGCCGGTCGTCATCCAGGCGGCCGACGAGGCCCAGGCGACGGAGAACCGCAACACGGGGATGTGGGGCTGACGACGGTCGCCCGCAGCGGATACGGGCCGCTCCGATTCGGTGGGACGGCCCGTCCGCGCCATGTGTGAGACTGCCCGAGCCGGACTGCATGACGGCCTGGCAACACGGGGAAGTTGGAGGAGGGCTCGTGAACATCGCGATGAGGCCGGACGTCGTCCTGGCGGCCGCGAAACGGAACGACGCCAACACCGCGGAGGCCGTCAAGGCCGCCCAGGACGCCGTGCAGGCCCTGGTCGTCCTCAAGGGATACGAGATCTTCGGCACGTCCCCGTCGGGGAAGTCCACCGACGCGGTCTTCGCCAAGGCGTCGGGAGTGATCGACGAGCTGATCGGCGAGGTCAACCAGGCGATCACGGTGTTGACCCAGAACCTCCATGCGTCCGTCGACGCCGTGGTTCGCGACCAGGAGGTCTCGCAGGTCGACTACACGACGCTGACCAAGGCCAACCGGGACCGGGTCGACACCCTCGGCGACACCGGGATCAAGCCGGGGGACGAGAACTACGTCCAGCC